>JAGODF010000187.1 GCA_017998375.1 Spirochaetota bacterium | reverse complement strand
AGCGTCGCCCGCGTGGTGATGAGCGCCAGGCCCACCCAGAAGACCATGCCCAGCACCACGAGAGTGAAGGCGGCGGCGGGAACGGCCAGCGCCCAGTAACTCTTCAGGTACACGCCGTAGGCGAAGAGCGCCATCAGCGCCAGCGTCGCCAGGCAGAGCAGCAGCGCCTTGGGTTTTGCGTAATCCTTTTTTTCAACTATCTCGGGCATGGGAGGTGCCACCTTTATCGTTAGTATCGTCCATCCGATCCAGAAGCCGGTGCCCAGCACGATGAGCATCAGGAGCCCCAGCGGGACCGCGACGGCGTAATAGGCGTAATCGGCGGCCAGCGCGGAGAAGAGTCCTCCCGCGACCGGCCCATAGAATGAATAATAGAAGAACAGCGCCGCGAGCGCCAGCGACACAAGTAAGGCGATGTAACCGTAGATCTTTGCGCGTGGCATAGTGGTTTCCTTTATCAAGACATTCCCGCATAGGCGGGGACGGCATCAACCCCCACCCCGGCCCTCCCCCTTCAAAAAGGGGAGGGAGACTCCCAGAAAATATTTTCTCTATCAAAGCCTCCCCCTTACGAAGGGGGAGGCGCGCGGAGCGCGGTGGGGGTCCTCCCCGCCTAAAACTCCAGCACCACCTTGATGACATTGTCCTCGCGCGCCACCGACATCTCGAAGGCGCGCTGTATCTTCTCGAACGGCATCGAGTGCGTGACGATGGGCGACACATCCACCGCGCCGCGGGTGATCATGTCGAGCGCGTACGGGTAATCGACCGCGAGGTCCGGTCCCACCGAGGCGACCATGCGAAGCTCCTTCCGGAAGAACGTGTTGAAGCTGAGCTTCGGCGACTCCTCCAGGCAGATCCCGAAGAACGCCACCTGCCCCCCGTGCCGCGCGATGTCGAAGCAGCGGTTGATCACCTCCGACTTCTGGCCGTACGCGTCGATGACGATGTCCGCCATCGTCCCGCCCGTGAGCTCCTTCACGCGCGCGTCGAGATTTTCCTTCCCGGGGTTGATGGTCTCGTCGGCGCCCATTTTTTTCGCCGCGGCGAGCCTGTAATCGAGCATGTCAACCGCGATCACGCGCCGTGCGCCCTGCCGCTTCATCTGCGCCGTGAAGAGGAGGCCTATCGGCCCCTGCCCCATCACCACGATGTTCTGCCCGTATGGCCTGTCGATGCGGAATACCGCGTGCGACACGCAGCCCAGCACCTGAGTCATGAGGAGGATGTTGATATCGATGCTGCTTTCGGCGGGCAGCCTCTGGAGGCGCGCCGGGTCGGCGACGTGCCCTTCCTTATAGCCGTCAAGCGCGGGGGGATAGTACATCACCCTCTCCCCTTCCCTGAACTGCGCGCTCCGCGACTTGTACACCACACCGCAGCATTCGTGCCCGGGATATCCCGGCGGCAGCGGGTACGACGCCGGGTTGAAGTCGTACTGGAAATACGGGTAGTCGGAGCCGCAGAGCGCCGCGCGCTCGAGCTTCACCAGCACTTTGCCGTCGGGAAGATCGGGCTCCTTCTCGTCGAAGACCTCGAATTTACGGGGAGATATGATCCGTGCTGCCTTCATGGTGTCGTTCCGCTAACGCAGCAAGGCTAAAGGGGGTGATGCAGTTGTCAACAGAATTATGGGCGCGCGGCAGGCCGGTATCGGGCCGATAAAATTTCTTGACATTCATGATATAACCGTTACGGTCAAACGGCAGGTCCGTCACCCGCCAGGAACTGGCGCGGCGGGCCCGGGGAATGCCGGATGAAAGTCACCGTGATTGAAAAAGGTTCGTGCGCCATCGCCGAGGTCGAGGGCTCCCTCACCAACGAGTTTTTGGGGGATTTCGAGAAAGAGATCGAGAGGTTGTTCCGGGCGCGCAGGAATATCATCCTCGATTTTACGAGGCTCACCTTCATATTGAGCTCGGGCCTGGGCGTGCTTCTAGCGTACCACGTGAACGCGCGCAAGGAAAGGCTCCACTTCATAATCTGCGGACTCAATTCCCAGGTCCAGAGACTTTTCGCCATCACCGACCTCAACAAGCACCTGAACATCGCCGGCGGCATCGACGAAGCCCTGGAGATGGTGAAAAATCCCGTCAGCTGAAACTGCCGGACCGTCACCGGGCTGAAATGAATCCTGTCAATCGCGGAACACCTGCATGAAGATACTCGCCTGTCTGGGCAACCCGGGAAAGCAGTACGCAAGGAACAGGCACAACGCGGGCTTCATCGCGGGACGTTATCTCGCGGATGCGCACGGCATCGCGCTCGGGGAGAAGAAGTTCTCATCGGTCTGCGGCTCCGGAACGCTGTGCGGCGAAAAGATCCTCCTGATGCTACCCCAGACGTTCATGAACAACAGCGGCACGGCCGTCAAGGCGGCGATGGATTACTACACCGCGGAGGCGGACTCCCTCATCGTGGTACACGACGACATAGAGCTTCCCTTCGGCGAGGTCCGGGCGAAGTTCGGCGGCGGCCACAAGGGGCAGAACGGCATCCGCTCCATCATCCAGCACGCCGGCACCGCGGACTTTCACCGCATACGCATCGGCGTGGGGAGGCCGCCGCACCCGGAGATGGCGGTGGCGGACTATCTGTTGTCAAACTTCAGCGCCGAGGAGATGGAACGCCTGGAAGAGATTCTCGCCGGGATTGAGCCCATGGTGAATTCAGTCATCGCCGGGCATGACCGCAACGACACCTGAAGGCACGAACGGCCATCCGCGCCTTCGGGAATAATGGAGAATGAACCATGAAATCGCTCACGGAACACCTCACCTTCACCACGAAGAACCGCCGTGACTATATCAACATCACCGACATCGTCGAGGAGCTCGTCGCGAAAAGCGGTGTCCGTGAGGGGCTCTGCCTGGTGAACGCCATGCACATCACCGCCTCCGTATTCATCAACGACGACGAGCGCGGCCTTTTACAGGATTTCGATGACTTCCTGGAGAAGCTGGCGCCGCACGAGCCGACGGACCGATACCGGCACAACCGCACCGGTGAGGACAACGGCGACGCGCACATCAAGCGCACCATTATGGGCCGCGAGGTGGTGGTGGCGATAACCAGCGGGAAACTGGATTTCGGCCCCTGGGAGCAGATATACTACGGTGAGTTCGACGGCCGCAGGCCCAAGCGCGTCATGGTGAAGATCATCGGTGAATGACATGAAACTGGTGGACGTCCACTGCCACCTGGAAAGCAGCCTCTACGAGGGAAAGCTCGATGCGATCATCGCGGACGCCAGGCGTGCGGGCCTCGCGAAGCTCATCACCGCGTCCATCACTCCCGGCGAGTGGGAGCTTTCCCGCTCCCTGGCCGAACGCTATCCCGAGGTGGAATTCGCGCTGGGCGTGCACCCGTGGTACATCAGGGAAGGCGACTTCGCGGCAATGGACACGCTCCCGGAAGCCGCGATGCGCGGCGCGGTAGCGATCGGCGAGGCCGGGCTCGATAAAAAGGTTGAGCGCCCCGCCTTCGACATCCAGCTCCGCATTTTCACGCAACAGGTGATCATCGCCCGTGAACTCAATTTACCCCTGGTCATCCACTGCCGCGGCGCCTACTACGAGCTCCTCGCCTGCCTGCGGCAGGCGGGCCTTCCCGAGGCGGGAGGGCTGGTCCATTCGTTTTCCGGAAGCGTCGAGATAGCGGAGGAACTCATGGCGGAGGGCTTGAGCTTTTCCATGGGCGGCGTGCTTACTTACCGGAACAGCAGGAAGCGGAGCGAGGTGCTCAAGCGCATCTACCCGGACCGCTTCATGCTCGAAACCGACAGCCCGGACATACCTCCGGTGGAGGCGCGCGGCGGGCTGCATGTCCCCGCGAACATCGTCTACAACCTGAGGGCTGCTTCGGAAATCCTCGGCGTGTCCGAGGAGAAGATAGCGGAGCTCACCACGGAGAACGCGTTCCGCATGTTCAAGCTCGGCGTGTAGGGGGTTACCGGCGCGGCGCGCCGGGCCTTGCTATTTGTGCTCGGGGCTCTTCCAGTCGCACTTGGAGCACTTGAGCTCCCGGTACTTGTAGAACTCGCCCTTCATCGTCTTCACGACCTGCGCCATCACGAGCGATTCGCACCTGGGGCAGTGCTTCGCGATGAGTTCGTAGTCCCCGGTCATCTTGTAGTTCATCATGCGTCTTCCTCTGTCCACATTCAATCTTGAGCGCGGGTCCTGGCGTATTTTTTATATTCTGCGCGTGCCGTTTTACCGCACTCTTCCCATTATGATTATCGGCAATTAAATATTGCTTATACTATATTGCCATCAATATTTCAAGATAAATATTACGATTGTGTAAATTATTTTCTATGTCTCATTACCGGGGTCAGGACCCGCACCCAGGCATTTGAAACAACCTGCTCCGCGATCGCTTTCTGCATCATAAAAAAGCCGCGATACCGTTTCCGGTACCGCGGCTCCGCTGTGTGCCCAGGAAGGGACTTGAACCCATACGGAAAATTTCCACATGGCCCTCAACCATGCGTGTCTACCAAATTCCACCACCTGGGCGGGTCAGCTCAACGTCGAAAACCAATTATATTATGAGCGGATAATGTCAACACAAAATTTTACCTCGAAAAGGGACCGCATGACAAAAGGGGGTTGCACGCGCGCGAATAACAGTCCACAATGATTACGTAATAGGGAGGATGATATGACCACAGCGCCGGGAGGGTTCCACCGCTTCATCCACATCTGTCCCAGCTGGCTTTCCTGCATGCTGGACACGGGGCTCCGCCGCCTCGTGCACGATCCTGGAAAAATCCTCGCCGGGCTGATACGGCCGGGCGACATCGCCGCCGACATCGGCTGCGGACCTGGATTCTTCACCGTCGCGATGGCCAGGCTTGCGGGCCCCGGCGGGCGCGTTATCGCCGCGGACATACAGGAAAGGATGCTATCGAAGATGCACCGACGCGCCGAAGCGGCCGGACTCGCAGACCGGATCGTCCTTCATATCTGCGGTGAAACGGAACTGGGCATCATGGAACCGGTAGACTTCGCCCTGGCGTTCTGGATGGTGCACGAGGTCCCCGACGCGCGCGATTTTTTCCGGCAGGTGCACGGTATCGTGAAGCCGGGCGGGCGTTTCCTTTTCGTGGAGCCGAAGTTCCATGTGACCGGCGACAGGTTTTCCCGGGAGATGGAGACCGCGCTGGAAACGGGTTTCTCCGCCGACGCCGAGCCGAAGATCTGCATGAGCAGGGCGGTGCTGTTCACGAGATGCAATTAAACAAGTACGCCCTGCTGTTAACATGTTGTATTTATTCTGTCATTCCCCGTCAAGTGTTTGACCTGGCGGTGACGCCGGGATACAATTCGTTCCGATAACCGATACCGCCGGAGGGAAGCATCATGCTGGGAAGAACCGCGTTCGTCACCCTTGTGCTGGGCCTCTTCATCGCCGGCTGCGCGCATCCACCACAGACTGCGGAGCCCCATGCGGACACACTTATCTCCGATATACTCGCGGCCCGCGACGCGCTCGCGTCCTCATCGGCCTCCCCTCCCCTTTTTGTCACTTTCTGGGACTTCGACGGGACTATCATCCTTGGAGATTGTACGCTGGGCCACGGGGAAAACGGCGCGCGGCTGTACAGCGGCCTGGCGGAGGAGGCGATAACGCGCGGGTACTCCCGTCATTACGGAAAGGACCGATACCGCGATTTCGCGAAACACTACCTGCGCATGGAGCGGCGCGGGCTCCACAGGGAGGGCGCGGTGCACATCGCGCGCGTCTTCGAAGGCGCCGGCGAGGAGGATCTGCTGGGCCTGTCGCGCAGCCACTTCGAGACCATGAAACGGTTCTATTTCGCCTCGTCCATGCGGATAGTCGGGGAACTGCGCCGCCAGGGGATTGGCGTGTACGTGCTTTCCGCGAGTCCCGAGTTCTTCGTGGACGGCGCGGCGATCACGACGGGAATTCCCGAGGAGAAGATATTCGGCATACGAACCGGGACAAGTGAAGGCCGGGTCACGGAAAAGATACTCGAACCGGTGACGTACGGCGCAGGCAAGACGAAGATGCTCCTGGAAATACTGGAGCGGCTCAGGAAGGAGAATCCCGGCAGGGAGGTGTACGTGCTCGCAGGGTTCGGCAACAGCTATCACACCGACGGCGAATTCCTGAAATGGATCGCGCTGCAGCGGCTCCCCGCGGCAAAGCCTGTATCGGTGATGATCAACGGCGGCAGGGCGCCCGCCCGGTATGCGAAACTCTTCACGGAAGTGGTCCAGACCAGAACGACAGGGGGATATCAGGCCGCGCGGTAACCGGGAGAAGCGGTCATTCCCGGTTTGCCAGCGCCTCCATCTCCGTCTTTTTCAGTTTCCGGTAGGAAAGATAGGAGTGCAGTGCTATCAGGCCTACCACCATGACGGCGACGAGGGCCATGCCGTGCTGTATCCTCTTGATCGCCCTGACGATGACATCGATATTGTCGCCGAAGTGGTAGACTGCGTAGATGATGGCGGGCACGCTGATGAGTGCGGCCATGAAATCGAAGGTGAAAAACACGGCGAACCGTATCTTCATCATACCGGCCGTGAAATAGATGGGGGCCCGGAGTCCCGGCATGAACCGCGCGACGAATACGAGCTTGTTCCCGTGCGTGGCAAGCCTCTGTTCGATGTAGAGCAGCACCGGCTCCGGCACCACGCGCTGGAACCAGGAGAATTTCTTGATCCTCTCGCCGAACCTGCTCCCCATGTAGAAGATGATCGAATCGCCCATCAGGATTCCGGTGAAGGCGACCGCGATCATGACGTACACGTTGCCGTACCCGTAATACGACGCGATGCCGGCCGCAATGAGGGTGATATCCTCCGGGATGGGAACGCCGAAACCGCAGACCAGCAGGGAACCGAAGACGAGCAGATACGGCAGGATAAAATTGCCGTTCGCGAGATAGATGAGGAGGTGTTCCATGACCTGTTCCGGGGACTTCAGTCCAATATTTGTTGACTATTTCGCGCGCATGCTGCAGGTAAAGTACGATATCGGTGCGGTGAGTGTTCGAGATACCCCGCCCGCGTCCATGACAGCATACGGACCCGGAAACAACGCATGGACATTGAAGACGGATCTGAGGGACAAGGATTCGAACCTTGATTAACGGGGCCAGAACCCGTCGTCCTGCCGTTGAACGATCCCTCAATAGACAGAAACACCTATAAAAGGGCGCAATCTTTTGTCAATATTAATCCGTGTGAAAATCAGGGCCTCGGGTCCCGCAAGCGGTCCGAGACATGGTGACAATTAGCGAGGATACGGTAGTTAAAAAAATGAACCTCGAATACTTCATTCCAACGGTGTTCTTCACCCTGTTTTTCGTCGTGGACCCGCTGGGGCTGATACCGGTCTTCGTCACCCATCTCGCCGGTTTCACCCCCGCCCGCCGGAGGAAGGTGATCCTCAAGTCGGTACTAATATCGATCGCCATATCGCTATTCTTCATCCTGTTCGGAAAATTCCTCCTTCAGTTCCTGGGCATTTCGTCGGGAACGTTCCTGGTCGCCGGGGGGATACTGCTGTTCATCATCGCGATGGAGATGCTGCTGGGAAGGCCTTCGCGGCTGAAGCTCCCGGGCGGCCCGGGCGATGACGCATGCGGAGCCGACTACGGGGATGTCGCGGTGTTCCCGCTGGCGATACCGCTCCTCTGCGGACCCGGGAACATTGCCGCGCTCCTGATGTTTTCATCCCAGGCCTGGGGCGATCCCCTGCGCCTGGGGATCATTGCGATGCTTTCCATCGCGGTCTTCCTCATCGCCATGGCGGCGATGTTCTTCTCCTCCGGCATCGAAAGGGTTCTGGGCGCCACGGGCATCTCCATCTTCGAAAGGTTGATAGGACTCATCCTCACGGCGATGTCGGTCCAGTTCATCGTCAACGGGCTGAAGACGATGCATGTGCTCAACTGAACAGCGCCTCGAATTATCTGCTTGACGCTGCCGCATGAGCGACGTACAGATGTGGATGTCGTGGATACCTGAACGCGGGAAATGCCGATGAGCGCCAAATGGCACCAGTGGTTTGTGACCAAGTCCTCGTGGAGGGAGAGCACGCTCTTCGTGCTCGCCGGCGCGCTGGTGACGCTCGCTTCGCTCGTAATGCCGTGGTTCAGGAAGGAGTACCTCCTCTCCTCGGATTTCATCTCCGCGGGAGAGATCCTTGCCGGTTACCTGTTGCGGGGCGATACAGTTCCGGGC
>JAGODF010000186.1 GCA_017998375.1 Spirochaetota bacterium | reverse complement strand
ACCACATCCTCACCGAGTACGTCGATACTCCCGTCACGAAGGACCTCTTCTACGGCGCCATCAACGGGATGATGAAGGGGCTGAACGATCCCTACTCCCGCTTTATGGACGAGAAGGCCTTCAAGGAGTTCCGGGAGGACATCACCGGCGACTTCATCGGCGTGGGAATCGAGATCACCGTGAAGGACGGGGAGATAGTGGTGATATCACCCATCGAGGGATCCCCGGCGATGCAGGCGGGCATCATGCAGGGCGATATCATCACCCGCGTGAACGACGTGGGCATCAAGAGCAGGCCCGTGGACGACATCGTGAAGCTCATCCGCGGCAGGCCCGGCTCCAGGGTCCGCCTGGAGGTGAAGCGCCAGGGGCTCGACGTTCCCCTGGAGTTCGATCTCACCCGCGCCAGGATACACACCAAGAGCGTGAGCTACGGCGTCATCGAGGGAAAGAACACCGCGTATCTCCGCATCAAGATCTTCGGCGACGACACCAAGCGCGAGGTGGAGGCGGCCCTCAGGTTCTTCAACTCGAAGAACCTGAACAACCTGGTGATAGACCTCCGGGGCAACCCGGGCGGCAAGCTCGACGAGGCCATCGCCATCTCCGATTTCTTTTTAGAGAAGGGAAAGGTCATCGTCACCACGAAAGGCCGGGAGGGCTCCGGGCAGATACAGGAGTCGAAGTCGCAGAACGATCCGCTCTACCGGGGCACTATCATCGTCCTGGTAAACAAGGGCAGCGCTTCCGCGTCGGAAATTCTCGCCGGCGCGCTGAAGGACAACGGGCGCGGGAAGCTCCTGGGCGAGAAGACGTTCGGCAAGGGCTCCGTGCAGCGGCTCTTCGAGCTCTCGGACCTGGTGGGGATCACCCTCACCGTGGCGAAATACTTCACGCCCTCCGGCGTGTGCATCCACGGCGTGGGCATCAATCCGGATATCGTCGTCAGCGGCCAGATCATCCCCGACTCCGAGCGGCCCGCGGTGAACCAGATTATCAAGGGAAAGATCCTGGAGGATTTCGCCAAGGCGAACAAAACCTACAACGACGATTCGCGGAAGAAGTTCATCGATCTTCTGCGGACCAGGAACATCACCCTCTCGGAGCGCAGCGCGAACTACATGCTGATGACGGAGACCGGGCGCTACGCGAAGCAGGCGCTCTACAACCTGGAGTTCGACCAGCAGCTCGCCAGGGCCGTCGCGGTGCTCCATGAAAAATGACGCCACGGCCATCGGCCTGGGTCTCGAGAGCTCCTGCGACGAGACCGCCGCGGCCGTCGTCCGCGGCGGCACCGAGGTGCTGTCGAACTGCATCTACAGCCAGATAGCGCTCCACAAGAGCTACTTCGGCGTCGTGCCGGAGATCGCGTCGCGGGCGCACCTGGAGGTTATCAACGAACTCATCCGCAGGGCGCTCCTGGATGCCGGCGCCGGCTTCGAGGACCTGTCCTACGTCTCGGTGACCCAGCGCCCGGGGCTGGTGGGCTCGCTCCTCATCGGGCTCCAGTCGGCGAAGGCCATCTCTTTCGCGCGCGGCATCCCGCTCATTCCCGTGAACCACCTGGAGGCGCATCTCTACGCGCCGTTCCTGGAGGGCGCGAACCTCTCGTTCCCCTACATCGGCCTCCTGGTTTCCGGGGGCAACACGGCGCTCTACCGCGTTGACGGTATCGGCGCGCTGACGGTCCTGGGGCGCACCCTTGACGACGCCGTGGGGGAGGCCTTCGACAAGGTGGCGAAGTTCCTCGACCTGGAGTATCCCGGCGGCCCCGTGGTGGAGCGTCTCGCCCGGCGCGCGAAAAACCGGAAGATACTCTTTCCGAAAATCCTTCCCGATCCCGAGGAGGGATACCGCTTCTCCTACAGCGGGCTTAAAACCGCGGTGATAAACTACATCAGGAACAACCCGGAGGCGGACAGGGCCGATATTGTCTACAGCTTCCAGGAGCGCGCGCTGGAAATACTGGCGAGAAGGCTTTTCGACGCGGCGAGAAAGGAGGAAATACGCACGATGGTGGTCGCAGGGGGAGTGGCGGCGAACGGCAGGCTCCGGGAGCTCCTCCGCGAACGGAAGGGCGACGATGAAACGATTCTCATACCGTCCGCGGGCCTCTGCACAGACAACGCCGCCATGGTCGCCGGCCTTGGGTTCCGGTACTGGGAAAAGGGCTTCAGCGCGGGACTAGATTCCGACGTCTATGCCCGGGGGTGATCGTCGCAGCAGACCCGGTTCTTTCCTTCCTTCTTCGCCCGGTACATCCGGATGTCCGCGTCGTTGATCAGGTCGTGCCCGTCCTTGGTGTCCTCCCCGATCTCGGAGACACCCACGCTCACGGTGACGCCCCGCGTCAATTCCCCGGCCGATGCCGATTCTTCCTCTATCGACGCGCGCAGCTTTTCCGCTATCATGGCCGCGTTCTCCAGGGACGTGTGCGGCAGCACGATGAGGAACTCCTCCCCGCCGTAGCGCCCGATCTTGTCGGTCATGCGCAGGTTCTCCGTGAGGACGCGCCCCACCATGACAAGCACCCTGTCCCCGGCGATGTGCCCGTAGGAATCGTTGTAACCCTTGAAGTCGTCTATATCGATGAAGATCACGGAGAGGTCCAGGTCGTAGCGGAGCGCCGTCTGGAACTCCTTCTCGAGCTCCGCGTGGATGATGGCGTGCGAGTAGAGCCCGGTGAGTCCGTCGCGCATCGCCGTGTCGAAGGCGCTGATCATGTTGTCCTTGATGAAGATGATGATCTTTTCCTTCTGGCGCTTCGCCGTGAAGTGGTCCACCAGCGCCGTCTTGATGCTCACCGCCCGTCCCAGCGCCTTCTCCATTCCTTCCTTGTTGCCCAGGATGTCGCTCCAGAGGAGTTTCGCCTCCTCCTCGGCGATGTCGTAGTGGAGGATCGCCTCCGTGAGCGCGGCGTAGGGGGAGCCGGTCTCGTGGCGGAGGGAGTCCAGGACGAACCTGAACACGTCGGAATCGTCGATGTCCGCCAGGATATCGAGCTCGATGTTCTCTATGGTCTGTATCACCCTTCCGGGCATGGCATCATCCGAATATCTTTCTCAGCTTGTCGTAATCGACCTTGGAATTATGGCGCGGGTCCCTGGGAATCCTGTCAATCAATTGTATCGCGACATCGCCGTGACCGCGCAACATTTTTTTCGCGGTACTGGCGATATACTCCTCCCTGGCGCGAGGGAGCCCGCTCCGGGTCTCGAGGAACGCGCAGGCCCCGCCGCGCACCTCGATGAGCGCCGCCGCGGTGACTCCGTTGATGCCGCGCAGCGCGATCTCCAGGGGCAGCGTGTAGACGGAGCCGCTCCCCGCGGCAATGCGGTTCTTCACCCTGCCGTAGAAAAAGAGACTTCCGTCTTCAGCCAGCCTACCGGCGTCGCCCGTCCGGTGCCAGATTTTCTTTCCGTCCACGATCTTGTTCATCCTGAAGTCCTCCGGGCTGTTCAGGTACTCCTTCAGCACATGGGGCCCGCTCAGGATGATTTCGCCGATATCGCCCTTCTTCGCGAGAAAGCCGCGGAGGCCCTTCGCGCCCGGCTCCACCGGCCCGTCCACGGGGCGGATGATACGCAGTTCAATGTCGCGGATCTTCCTCCCCACGGGGAGCCCCTCCGCCACGTCCGAAGCGATCACCTCCTCCACCGGGAGCTCGCTGATGGGCTCCGCCTCGGTGGAGCCGTAAACCGCCAGCACCTCCGCGCCGGGAAAGGCGTCGCGGAACATCTTCGCGTTCGCCGGATAGACCGGGGCGCCCCCCACGAAAAGCTTCCTCATGTAGACGCGCCTGCCGGTTTCCAGGAGGTCCGCCGCCAGGCCCTCGTAGAAGGCCGGCGACCCGGCCGACGTGGTGACGCCGAAGCGCTTCACCTGGTCCAGGATGAGCGGCGCGTCCACCTCCCCGGGACGCGCCGGATCGAAGCGCGGAATGACGCTCGTGATCCCCGCGGCGAGGTTGTTGAGGAGGAAGATGGGGAGCGTGGTGAGGTCCACGTCGTCCCGTTCGAGCCCCAGGGAGCGGGTGAGGACCTCGTGCTGGACGCGGAGAAACCCGTGGGTGCGCCGCGCCGCCTTGGGCCGCCCGGTGCTCCCCGTGGTGAAGGTCACCAGCGCTTCGTCGCCGTCGTTCAGGTCCTCGGGGACCGCGTTCCCGGCCGGGCGCGCGATCATATCATCCATTTTTTTTCGTTGATAGGCGAATGGCTGCGGTTCGATCATTTTCACCGGTACTTTGCGCAGGTGCGACGCGAGCATGAGGAGCTGGGCCTTCGGGGAGCCGATAAACCCTTTCGGCTGCGCGATATCGCACGCCTGGTTGAGGCGCCGGAGATTGCCCCAGGCATCGATAAACACCGCCACCGCGCCGATATAGAAGAGCGCCAGGACCGCGCGGTAGAGCTCGATCGACATGGGGATGAAGACCACCACGCGGTCCCCCTTGCCGATGCCGCGGCCGCGGAACCTTTCGGCCATCGCCTCCACGCCGCGCAAAAGCTCCCCGTAGGTTACCGTCGCGTGGCCCAGCTCTTTCGTGTGGTGGATGATTGCCGGTTTCCCCGGGTTGCGCGACGCGTTGTCGATGAACTTCCGCGCCACGTTGCCGCCGGTTTGTTTCTTTTTCACGCGCGCGCCCCCTTCGCGCCCGTTGCCACGGCGACGACAAACCTCTTGTAGAAGAACGCCTTGTCTTTAAGGAAGAGCTTCCGCGACAGCCCTTCGTCGCTGATAAACG
The DNA here is from genome assembly GCA_017998375.1 of Spirochaetota bacterium. Taxonomy (GTDB): domain Bacteria; phylum Spirochaetota; class UBA4802; order UBA4802; family JAGODF01; genus JAGODF01. The sequence goes on along the minus strand of JAGODF010000186.1, from coordinate 3,487 downwards.
GCATGTCCCCGGGAACGAGGCGGTCGGCGAGCATGTTCCAGAACGCCAGGCGCGCGCCCTTCTTCGCCATCGACGCGACGGCCCCCATCACCGCGCGCGTCTCCTCCATGTTCATATATTCGAAAATGTCCGACAGGTTGAATGCGGAGAACTTCACCTTGGGATAGCGTTCGGCGCAGGCGCGCAGGTCGCCCTTCACCAGCGCTATCCTGCCAATATTATCCCTGATGGCCTTGAAGTTCTCCTTCCGGAGATAGTGCGGCAGGGCATCGGAATTGAAGTTGCCGCGGAAGATGAAGGCGAGATACGGGTTGTCGTGCGTCGTCAGGGCGGTGAGGGCGTATTCGGCGCGACGCATGATACTCGACGCGACGTCGTCCTCCACGTACTTGAAGAACTCGGGATCACGCCCGAGCTTCCCCATGGCGTAGCGCCCGAAGAACACCCGGAACAGGAGCCGCCAGCGCCGGTTGTTCCACGTGCCGTCGTAAAAGCTCCTGCGTTCGCCCCCGCTCTTCGCGCGCAGGAGCTCCTCCACCGTCCTCCTTCCGTGGATGAGCGGCACTATCCGCGTACGGAACAGGCCGAAGTAGCGCTCGAACTTCCCCGCGTGGATGACGCCTCCCTCCACCTGTTCGAGACTCGCGTCCCAGAACTCCCGCGCCTCCGGCGAGAGCGCGCCCCGCAGTTCGCGGTAAATCCGTCCCCTGTCGGCGCGTTCCGTGACGCCGAGGAAGCCGAGCAGTTCTTCATGGGAAAGGGCGCGGAAGCCCGCGACGCGAAGCTCCAGGCAGGCGAGCTGCGCCGGGTTCAGGTCGAAGGCTACCACAAGGCGAGGGGCGTCGGCAAGCAGGGAGAGCGAGTTGTCCCCGGAGGAGGCGATGGAAAGGCAGCTGTCGCCCGGGCGCACGCGCAGCGCGTCGCGCAGGATGTCCGCGTCCTCCCAGCAGTTCGCGTAACGGATGAAGTCGAATTTCGCGCGTTCCCGTATATCGGCCATTGGATGCAACGCACAACAAGAAAGGATTATCAGATGACGCGGATTATGTAGCATGTGGAAGAAATATCGTCAAGGATAAAAGGGGCACGGACCGGGAGCGAGAATTGTATTTGAAATTTCACGGCGCTTCCGGCGACATTATTCATCGGGCGGGATGCGGCCTGTATCGTCCGTCTTATCACGCGTCCCCCGTAAAAACAGGGAACCGAATCCAAAGCAACCGGTCTAAATGAAAGGGAAGAGCGATAACACGGCGGGCCCCGGCGCGGAGGAGCGGAAGCTCGTGGAGCGCTTTCTCGCGGGCGACGAGAGGGCCTTCGACCTGATAGTGACGGCGCACCAGGACGCGGTCTATTCGCTCTGCGCGAGGCTCACGGGCAACGCCGAGGACGCCGGTGATTGCGCCCAGGAGGTGTTTATCAAGGTCTACCGGAACCTGAAGGACTTCCGGTTCGGCTCGGCCCTGGCCACCTGGATATACCGGATAGCCGTCAACACGTGCCGAAACCATCTGGAGAGCTCCGGCCACCGCGCCGCCGAAAGGACGCTGCGCCTGGACACGGAACCTTCCCCCGGCGCCGTATCGGACAACCTCGCGGGCGACAGCTCCTTCGACCCGGAGGCGCTGTTCGAGCGGAAGGAGCTGGAGGCGCTCATCATGGGGGCGATAGGCATGCTGCCGGAGGACCAGCGCGAGCTGGTGGTGCTCCGGGACATGGAGGGAAAATCGTACGATGAGATCGCGGACATCACGGGGCTCCGAGGCGGGACCATAAAATCGAAGCTCGCGCGGGCACGGCAGAAGCTCCGCGAGAAGCTCGAGGGCAGAATCTGATGACACCATGCAGTGGATTCAGTACATTGTATCAGGGGACAGGGCGATAATGCGATGCGGAAAAGCACATCTTCTCCTTGACGACTACCTCCGGGGCACCCTCGCATCCGCGGAGCGCGACGCCGTGGCGGAGCACCTCGTCTCCTGCGGGAAGTGCTCCGCGGAACTGGAGTTCCTGAAGCGCTACCGAGAGGGCCTCGCGTCGGTCCCGCCGCTCCGCGCTCCCGCGGGGTTCCTCGCGAAGGTGCGCGATGGCATCGCCCGCGACACGGCGGCACGTCCCGCCGCGCGGCGCGGAATCATCGGGCGCCTCTTCCTTCCGCTGAAGATAAAGCTTCCGCTCGAAGCCGCGGGACTCCTCGCAACGGCCGCGCTGGTTTTCGTGCTGGTGAAGCCCACGCTCGACGAATCGATGCGCCCGGCGCCGTCCGTCCCGCGGCAGGAACAGGAAGTCGCCGCGGCGAAAGCGCCGGAAAGGCGAAAGGCGCAAGTGAGATATTACGCCGCCGCAAAAGCGAAGCGCGCGGCGACACCGGACCGGATCGCCGGCGGGAAAGCCGCGCCCGTGCTGGAGATAGACCTCGCGGTCTCCTCCGCGACAATGTACCGTCCGGACCGGGCGCCCGGAGCAGTGAGAGATGAAGCGCCTTCTCCCGAGGCGCGCGGCCAGGTGATGGACATGGCCCGCTCGCGCGCGATGAAATCGGAAAGGGCCTCACAGCCCGCGTCCCGCGGCCAACGCGAAGAGGCCACGCGCTCACGCGCGGCGGACGCGGAAACCACAGGCGGAGTCGCTCCCGCGCGGAAGGCGACAGTGCAGTTCACCAGCACGGAACAGATCGCGAAGATAAAGAGGATGATACGCCCGCTCGGCGGCAGGATCATCGGCGAGAACAGCGCCGCCGGCGAAAGGCCCGCCTACGTCCGCGTGGAGCTGCCCGAGGCGAACTACGCGAAGTTCGTGGACCAGCTCAACCAGGTGGGGCAGGTCACCAGGCAGCCGGCCCGGCGCGCGGTGCAGAACCGCCGCAGCGTCGACGTGCAGGTGAACGTGATGGAGCGGAAGTGAAATATATCGCCACATGCAGCACTACAAATATTTTCCGGTGCATCGCCTCATGATTCTTGCCTGACAACTCCTGCCAGGAGCAGGGCTTCGTTACTTTTGTAGCGGCACAAAAGTAACCCAAAAGCCGTTTTCTTCACCACTCACACTTCATCCTTCATAAAAATTCCCCCCGTGTCTCTGTGGTTACCTTTGCCGTTCTACGCACGAGACTCTGCAATAGCGTGGCAAGTGCGGAATAGCAAAAGCAATCATATTTCGCATAACGTCTTTCGGGGATGGTTTCCGTATTCTCAAATTGGTCAGACGTCTGACCAATTTCACTTTTTATTATAAATGCTGATTATTTAAATACGGTTGTCCCGCGCTTCGCGGGTGAAGGAGCTGCTTCCGAGAACACATCCTTTGAATAATAAGACCTGTGTCCCCTCGAAGTCAAGCGAAATATGCCATCCGCGTCCGGTCCCTCTTTTCTACTCCCCGCGTTGAGACTTTTTTGGGCATGATGGTTAAAAAAATTTAATGTTTCACCTTCGGCGTGCGTAGTATACTATACGGAAGAATAGTATGTATATCTCTTCAAGTC
>JAGODF010000185.1 GCA_017998375.1 Spirochaetota bacterium | reverse complement strand
CGCGCGCTCGTCCTGGATGGCCGGGTCGGCGTTGATGAAGAAGCAGTAGTTGTATCCGAGCGAGAGCCGTAACCTCCAGACGCGCTCCGCTGCGATGACCGCCGACACGGGGAACGCGGCGCTGTAGTAATAATTCTGCTTGCTCCCGGTGAGCGATTGGAAGAGCTCGCTTCTATCAAGCTCTTCCTGGGCGTCCCAGTCGATGGCGAAGAGCGACGAGTTGATGGAAGGTCCCACGCCCGACATGAAGTAGAGCGAGTAGACGCCCGCGGAAGTATTCCACGTTCCGTTGAATCCCCAGCCTACGGCGCGCCAGATCATGTACTGGATGTGCGGCTGCTCGCGGTAGAGCCGGTGCGACCAGAGGAGCACGTTGTCCTTCCAGCCGGGACGGAAGTACTCCATCCCGGTGTAGAATCCGTAGACGAAGCGGCTTGATGATTGTCCCGTGCGGTTGAACCGGTGCGCCCCGTAGAACATGATGTCGAAGTTGAAGAAGTTTTCGTCCACGTAGTTTCTTCTCTCCGGGTTGGCGTCCGCGATGGCCCACATGTCGATGGCAATGTAATCGCCGAAGCGGAGAGGAACATACGGCAGTTCCGTGTTGCGCGACGGATCGTACGATATCGACGCCGCGAGGTAGTAGCCGCCTTCCTTCCATTCCGGCAGTATGTCGCCCGTGTCGTGGACGCGGTGATAGCCGAGTGCGAACCAGCCGAAGTAGGGGCTCTTACCCCGGTTCGCTTCCTCCCCGCCGATCGAGAGTGATAAAAGATACGCGGCCACGGTGTTCCGGGCGGCATCCTCGTAATTGGCCCGGGTGCCGTCGAAGGTGAACTGCCGCGACTGGCTGGCGTTGTTTTTCGTGAATTCCGCGGTGACGGAGATCATGCGGCCTGTTTTGCCGGAGGCGAGGCGGACCCGTATCTCATCGTAATCGGCCTGGAAACGGAATGCGCGGAGGCCGTCGCCGTCGATGGTGCTCATCCAGCCGCGCTTTTTCATAAGGTCGGCGTAACGGGTGAGTATCGTGCCGGTCAGCCGCGCGTCGCCAGCCGGCGCCGGGGTATCGGCGAAGACCGGCATTATCGATGTTAATGATACCAACAGCAGTGCAATATACAATTTCATGATCAGTTAATAACGGGATACATGACGGGCTTGTTCGGTAACCGCGCTGGACCCCATATTCCAATATGGATGATTATGCGTCAGGTTGAGTTCATCAACATTTCATTTCAATATATTTTCCATTTATTCCGGGCCCCGGAAAAAAAAATTGACGGCAATAAAAGTGTACACTATGATGTACATAATGGGGTATGGTAATGAAAACACTCACTCTGACGGACATGCGAAAAAACCTTTTCGGCCGGATTTCAGATGTCATCAAGAAGCACGAGCCGTTGAGGGTGACCTATAAAAGCGATACCGTGGTCATTCTCAACGAAACGGATTTCGAGAACATGATTGAAACGATACAGCTGCTCTCGGAACCGGATTTCAAAAAGAAGCTGAAAAACGCGGAGCGCGAGGTCGCGAACGGGCAGACGTATTCACTGGATGAAGTGTTCAAGTGATGTACGGGATAGTGTTCGCGAAGCAGGCGAAAAAAGACCTGGACAAGCTTCCGGAGTCACAGAAGAAGAAGGTCAGGGACCTCGCTCTCAATGTGTTGAGGGAAAATCCGCATTCAGGTAAAAAGCTCATAGGAGATCTGAAAGGCTATTTCTCATTGCGGATAAATATTAGGGACAGGCTGGTGTACAGGATAGACGAGGAAGAACAAAAAGTTATTGTGCTGATGTGTAAAACGCATTATGGGCGGTAATAAACGAATACAGTAATATTGACTTCCCCGTCTGGACGCGCTATATTGATATATTAATACAATGATTCGAGGGAAAAGGATTTGAAGCAGGCAACCGACATCGATAAATACCAGCTCGCGTATTACGGGAGCGACATCCTGCGCAAAGTGGCGCCGGAGGTGAAAAAAATAGACCAGGGCGTGATAGACCTCATCGACGGGATGTTCCACGTGATGAAGCGCGACCGCGGGATAGGGCTCGCCGCGCCGCAGATACACGTGTCGAAGAAGATACTGACCATCAACCTGGAAGTGTACCGCGGTCCGTCCATCGCCCTGATTAATCCGGAGATAATAGGCGATTCCGGCGACGAGGTGCCGTACGAGGAAGGGTGCCTCTCGGTGCCCGGCATCATGAAGGAGGTCCTCCGTCCCGGCGAGGTCTCGGTCAGGGGAGTCACCGTCGAGGGGAAGGAAGTGCAGATAGACGCCGACGGCCTCTTCGCGCGCGTCCTCCAGCACGAGATAGACCACTTGAACGGGATCCTCTTCGTGGACCACCTGGAGGACTACGTTCGCAAGGAGCTCACATCCGAGCTCAAGAAGATAAAAAAACTGAATAAAAAATAAATGTCTCACGCGGAGACGCGGAGATCGCGGAGAAAGACAAAGTTTTTTATGCAGTCATTGCGAGGGAGCGATAGCGACCGTGGCAATCTTTTCCATGCAACGGCAATCTGTTTCTGAACAAGAGATCGCCGCGCTCCCTGCGGTCGCTCGCGATGACATTATTCCCATAAAGAGAATCATGACATGAAAATCGGTTTCTTCGGCACGCCTGATATCGGCGCTTTCTGTTTGAGGGAACTTGCACGCGAATTTGAGGTTCTCTTCGCGGTGACCGGCGAGGACAAGCCGGCGGGGCGGCACCGGCATCTGCAGGCGAGCCCGGTGAAGCAGGCCGCACTGGAGCTGGGAGTGCCCGTGCTGCAGCCAGCGAAGCTCCGCGACGAAGGGTTTATTTCCGAATTGAAAAAATATCCTGCCGACGCGTACGTGATAGTGGCGTACGGGAAGATCATCCCCCGTGAAATCTTCGACCATCCCCCGCTGAAGACCGTCAACCTGCATCCCTCGCTCCTGCCGAAGTACCGCGGCGCAGCGCCGGTGGAGTGGGCCCTCGTGCGCGGCGAGACGGAGACAGGCATCACGGTCCAGCTCATCAACGAGCGGCTGGACGCGGGCGACATCCTCGCGCAGAAAACGATCGCCGTCGGGAGCGGCATGACCGCGGGGGAGCTGTACGATATCGTCCTGCCGGAAGGCGCGGCTCTCCTCGGCGTGACGCTGCGGCGGATGAAGGCGGGCGATATCATCCCGCAAAAACAGCGCGAGGAGGACGCGCTTTACTGCGGGAAGATCGACAGGGAACTGGCGTGCGTCGACTGGACGAAATCCGCCGCGGAAATTCACAACCTGGTGCGGGGGCTGAACCCGAAGCCGGTGGCGTGGACGGAGTTCCGCGGGAAGCACGTGCACGTCTGGATGACCGCGCTGCCCGCTGATACGTCCGGCATGGAGCTTGCCCCGGGGGAACTGCGCGTGCACGCGAGGAAACGGCTCCTCGCCGGAACCGGCGGCGGCGTGATCGAGATCCTCTCCATCCAGCCGGAGACGAAGAAGGCGATGGACGGGCTCTCGTTCATCAACGGGTACCGGCTCCAGGCGGGGGAGAGGCTCGCCTAACCCCCTCCCGGCCTCCCCCTTGTCTGGGGGAGGGGTGATCAAACAGAACGCTTTCTGATGATATGAATCCCGATATTCCCGGCAACAGATTCCGAGCCAGCACATCCCCCCTGACAAGGGGGGAGCAAGGGGGGTTATGGACAACAAACCTTTTATAAAATACAATACTCATTTAACTCAAGTTGCGCGATCAAATAGGCGTAGTTCAACACGAGCTGAAAGAAAGCTGTGGAAAGAGGTGTTGCGCAACAAACAGTTAAGGAATTACAAGTTTATCCGGCAGAAGCCGATTGGAAATTTTATACTGGATTTTTATTGTTCGGAGTTGCAGATAGCGATCGAGGTTGATGGGGACAGTCACGCTGGGAATGAGGCATATGATGCAGCAAGAACTGACAAACTTGGTGAATATGGCATCAGGGTAATTCGTTATACGAATGATGAAGTGCTGAATAATATTAACGGCGTGCATCAAGACTTGCTCTCGAAACTGAACTGCGGGTAACCCCCTCCCGGCCTCCCCCTTGTCAGGGGAGGGGTGATCAAACAGAACGTTTTTGATGATATGAATCCCGATATTCCCGGCAACAGATTCCGAGCCAGCACATCCCCCCTGACAAGGGGGGAGCAAGGGGGGTTTTGACCAGTACTCATTCATACATCAGCCTCTATACATCCGGCGAACTTCGGCGAAGAGCGGACCGCGTCCGGGAAATCATCACTCGCTGCACGCTCTGCCCGCACGAATGCCGCGTCGACAGAACCGCGGGCGGCCGCGGGAAATGCCGGAGTGGAGAAAAGCCCGTCGTGTCTTCGTTCCACGCGCACATGGGGGAGGAGTCGTGCCTGGTGGGGAGGAACGGCTCCGGCACCATTTTCTTCACCAGCTGCAACCTCGCCTGCGTCTTCTGCCAGAATTACGATATCTCCCAGCTCGGGTACGGAGATGAAGTTTCCTTCGAAAGGCTGGCGGAAATGATGCTCGCCCTGCAGAAGCGCGGCTGCCACAATATCAACTTCGTCTCTCCCACGCACATGGTGTACGCGATCCTGGAAGCGCTGCTCATCGCCGTGCCGGGCGGCCTCAGCGTGCCGCTGGTCTACAACTCCGGCGGGTACGACTCCGTGGAGACGCTCGCGCTCCTGGACGGCGTCATTGACATCTACATGCCCGACTTCAAGTACGCGGACGACGATACCGCGTGGAAGCTCAGCGGCGCGCGCGACTACCCGGAGCGGGCCAGGGCGGCGCTGAAGGAGATGCACCGGCAGGTGGGAGACCTGGCGATCGACGCGCGCGGCGTAGCCCAGAGGGGACTCCTGGCGCGTCACCTGGTGCTACCGAACAACCTGGCGGGAACGGACGCGGCGATGCGCTTCCTGGCGTGGCTGTCGCGCGACACGTACGTGAACATCATGGACCAGTATCATCCCGAGTACCGCGCCAACGAGATCTTCGATCTGAGAAGGAGAGCGACGCTCGACGAGTACGATGCCGCGGTGCGGTGCGCCCTCGATGCGGGGCTCCACAGGCTGGACAGAAGAAGGGGGTGGTGATGTCGTGAAGGCGCGTCACCATGGGGAGAAGGCGCGCCCCGGCATGCCGAGGACGCGCCTTCTCCCCATGCGAGCGATCCACATGCTTGTTATTTTATTGCTGTTTCGACTGGAGGCGGATCGCGCCGAGTTCTTCCTGGAGTTTCTTGTCGGTGCGCGCTTTTTCCTCGTAGGTCTGGTACTGCTGGAGGGTGTAGCCGTATTTCTTGGCGACCTTCTCCTTCGATTCGGGGGAAAGGTCGGTGGTGGCGACTTCGTCCTCTATTTTCAGGAAGTCCTGGGGGCTCATCTCTCCGCGGGTGCCCCTGCAGAATCCTATCGTCAGCGTGAGCGCCGCGAGTACGGCGAGTATTGATAGCTTTTTCATGACTCCTCCATGCGCTGTATGTTTTCCCGGAATCCGGTTATGTGTGCGTTCCGTTCGCCCGTAAGACCACGGGGGAAGGCCCGTAAAATATACGGGGCCCGCGGCGGTGTTGTCAAGTATATTGTTACTCCATGTGTATACGCTATAAAAAGAATTAACGGGGTTTGTGGCGAAGCCCCAAAAAGTCCCGCAGGGATCCCCCTGCGCACACATAGGGTTGCGGGCGAAGCCCGTGGTACAATGTGCCGCAGGCTATTTCGTCATCGAGCCGATGACGCCTTCCAGCTTCCTGTGGAAGAAGCCGAAGCGGTCCCGGGGCGAGGAGCCCGATATTATCACCGCGTCGGCGCCCTCGCCGAAGGCCCAGGATTCGCGCACGTTGCCGGCGCGCTCGCGGGAGATGGTCCAGTAGTAGTCGGTCTCGTTCTGGCGGCCCCACTTGCCCTTCATCACCCTGCTGCCGAGCTTCCTGTGCCAGGCGAGGGAAAGCTCGTTCAACGGGCTCTCGCTTTCCGGCGACAGGCGGGCGATCTCGATGGATGAGGTGTTGTCGCGGCTGCGGAACGCCCTGACGATGCCGCGCTCGCTGTGGTAACCGTCGATGCGCTCCTCGAGCCAGCCTTCGGGCAGGGTGACCCTCATCTGCGGCCTGGATATCTCCACCAAAGTGCCCGCCGGTCCTTCCCCGGAGGACGATACCGCGGGACGCCAGTCGCGCATCATCCCCGCCTGCGCGAGCTTCTGCACGGCCTTCCGGTCTATCTCGGCGGCGTTGATCTCGTCCATCACCCAGTCGGCCACGGCGACGCGCGGATTTTTCTCCAGGGTGTCGAGTATCCGCGAGGACTCGCGCTGCGTCATGATGTGGCCGGTGGAAATATCGTACTGCCTGTAAAGGTTCGCCAGCGACTGGATGCGCGAGACCATGGCGCTGATTTCCTTCCGGAGATAGGAGCGGGTGGCATGCTCGCGGGTCATGGCGGCGGTGTCGAAATCGGCGAGCATGGGTATGATGGTACCGGCGCGAACCGCGTCGTCGCGCTCCTTCCGGGAGGCGGCGTTTTCACCGGCTGATATTTTCCGGTAGAGCTCCTGGTAGCGCTTCAGCGCCTTCTCCGAGTAGCCCAGGGTTCCGTACATCGTCACGTAGTCGTTGAGCGTGTTCACCATCTGGTCCATGTCGAACTGGGCGATACCGGCGTCCCGCCTGGTTTCCTTCTCGAACTTCGTCCTGTTGATCTCCCCGTGACGCGCGAGGTATGCCGCGTGGGCGGTGGAGATGTCGCGCTGGGCGGCGGTCATCGCGGCGTTGAAATCGGCCCGGTAGCGGCGGATGGACGCGTTCTCCGCGGCGGTGAGGGACGGCAGGACGTCGCGGTCCACGGCGAAGGAGCCGTTGAGCGTGGAGAAGAGGCCCGGGGCGTTCTTCACGTGCACCGCGTATTTCAGGTGATGGTCGGGCGACCTCAAGGGGGCGATACCGCCGCTCTTTTCGACGAGGACTCGCACAAAGCTCAGGTACGACGCGTACCTCTCGGAACGATAGCGGTATTCCGACACCACGGCGGCGCCGCTCACGGACTTAGATCCCGCGGCCCATTTCACGAAGTCCAGGGACTCCCCGGCGTAGCGGCCGGCGAGCGTGCGCTCCTTGTCGAGGTCGGCGCGGGCCTGGTTCACGGCATGGGCGTTGTCGCATTCACCCTGTTCGCACGCCTCGATTTTCCTTTCAAGGGCGCGCGTGACTCTGTCGGCGGCGGTACGGAGGCTTTCGGCGGCGGCGGTGAAGTATCCTTCGTCCTCCCGGCCCGTGATCCCCTGGAGGAGCTTGCGGCGCTGCGCGTCCACCGCCTTCGTCACCAGCGAAAAATCGGGAAGCCGGAACGCATCGGACTGCGCGCCTCTTTTTCGCGGCGGGCGTATCTTTTCGAAATCGGCGTGATACCGGCCGGCGACGCGGTCGAAGTAGACCTGGTCGAGTGAGAGATGGTTCCTGGCGAAGTATCCCGCGCGGTCCGCGGAGACGGATATGCCCGCGCCGGAGAGGAGCTTCCGGATTTCGGAAACGTTTTCATGATGGCGCTCCACGGAAGCGGCTTCGTTCCGCCAGGTCGCGCTCTGTTCCATGGCGTCGGATATCGCCCTGTCCGTGAGAAGATCCAGGGCGGCGCATTTTTTCATCGCGCTTTCCCTGACGCGCTCCCTGACTTCGTTGATGTCGGCGGTAACGTCCCCTTTTCCATGGCCCGCGAATACTTCATTTTCAACGGCCAAGGCGGTCCCGTTGTACAGCGCATCGTACTGGTTGATGATCGCGCCGAGGACCAGTTCCGCGGAAAGAACCTTCGTCTCGTCGCGGCCCAGGGCGCGCGCGGGAGCGGAGTCCTCGTTGAGCTTTTCGTTCGCCTTGCGCTCGAAGGCGGCGCGCGACGAGGAGGAGATCCGCTCGCTCTCGGAGCCTTCCATGATCGATTCGAGGCAGCGTAGGGAGAATAGAGGCGTCATGGCCTGGTGGACCATCGCCCGTATCTCCCCGGCGGAGATGGAGCGCGGCCGGGAGGAGTTGTTCTTTTTCAGGAGGTCCAGGGTCTCGTTTCCACGGATTATCTCGCGGTCGATGAGTGACGTGACGTTCCTGTCGATGGAAGGCGGGTTCCCGCCGAGAATTTCCGTTTTCCTGTCGGTCAGCTCGCCGATGCGGATGTCCCACCACGCGGTTCGCTGGGATATGAACGCGTCAGCCGCGGTCGCCGCCAGCAGAACGAGTATGATGG
>JAGODF010000184.1 GCA_017998375.1 Spirochaetota bacterium | reverse complement strand
AGGGGGGACGGCACTCGCGGCTGGGGAATTTCCGGCTGCCGCCGCGCATCACGGGCTGGTAGCGCGCTTCCGGGTCTTCGCGGCCGTCGGTCCCGATGTAGGGATAACGGTAATACAGGGAGCTCGTCCATTCGAAGACGTTGCCCGCCATGTCATAGAGCCCGTAGGGGTTCGGCGCGAACGAGCCGACCGGACCGGGCGTGTGGAGCCAGGTGTCCTTGCCCTCGACGCCCCAGAAGTTCGCCAGATCGTGGCCGATGCTTCCGGAGGAGGTTCCGTAATCGTTGTTGCGACCGGCGCGGGCCGCGTATTCCCACTCCGCCTCGGTGGGCATGCGGAGGTTCGCCCACTCGCAGTAGCCCTGCGCCTCGTACCACTTCACGCCGGTGACCGGCTTGGTTTCGGGCTCACGGTAGTCGGGATCATCCCAGTACTGGGGCTCGGGGAAACCGGTGGCCCGGAGGAACTTCTGGTACTGCTTGTTGGTGACTTCGTACTTGCCTATCCAGAATCCCTCGATGGTCACCTTGTGGCGGGGCTTCTCGTCCTGGTCCCCGTCCTCGCTGCCCATCTGGAATTCACCGCCGGGTATCCACACCAGCGTCGATTCGTCATAGGGGTTCACGTACTCGTCTCCCGCCTGGGGCTGCTGGCCGGACTCGGGGGACCAGCGCTTACCCTGACCGCCGGCGTTGTCTTTCTTGCAGCTGGTCATGCAGAACATGCATGACAGCGTAACAAGCGCCGCCAATAAAAGAAACAGGTTCCTTCTCTTCATTTTGCATTCCTCTTGGTTATAGTATCACGTCATTGCCGGGGATTCCGCCCGTGTTCCGGATGAAACCCCCGTCGGACTACTTCTTACGGGCGGTCCAGGTGTACGCGTAATTGAAATCGAAGGGACCGTCCTCGTCATAAGTTATAACCGCCATCCTGCCGGAACCGGCGGCACCGTTGAGATCGCCCTTGAAGATAGCGAGCCTTTCCCTGCTGCCGTACATCGGGAGCCTGAAGTAGACGCTGTTGCCCCACACGTAAACGTCGCGGAGCCGTTCATCGCGGCCCTCGTTCTTCACGTAATATGACGCTGCGAGCTTCCTGCCCTTTCTCTGGAGGGTGAGGGTGCCGGTAAGGTTGACGGGACCGTTGACGTTAAGTTCCCAGGTGCCGAGTGCCGTGGTGTTGTCCCTCCGGGCGATCCAGGGATACTTCTGCCCGTTGCTCCATTCCTGGGTGCCACGGACGGTATCGCCCTCGACAATGCCCTTGTAGCTCACGCGGACAGCCTGCCCCTTCGCGTTGATGTTGCCCGTGAAGGAGAAGTCCTTCCCGTAGACGTAAGGATTCTGAATCGCGCCGCCGGGCCTTCCCTCGGAGAAGATGGTGCCCTGGACGTTCTGGAAAGTCTGTGAAAGGTTCATGCTGTTCTGGACCGAGCTGCCGGCAACATTCGTGGACCACTTCCAGGTGCCGCCCATGTGCGCGGGTATGATCCAGAAGGATATCCTGTTATTGCGGGCCTTGGGATGCTGAATGATCTTGTCCTGCTTCCAGTCGTGCATGTGGAAGGCGTGCGCAACGCAGCGCGAACCAGGCTGGAGCTCCTGGAAGAGCTTGGGACGGACCATGAGGTTGACGCTGTCGAGCAGGTACATGCTTACGGTTGTGGCGGGACTCGCGTCCACTTCCATGATGTTGCCCTGGACGTAGCGGATCTTGTCAAGCACGCCTGCCGCCTTCGCGTTTTCCGTAGCTTCCTTGAGGCGCTGGGGATCCAGGTCGATACCGACCGCCCCGGCCGCACCGAGTTCCGCGACCGCCGTCACCACGATGCGCCCGTCGCCGCAGCCGAGATCGTAATGCACGTCTCCCTTGCCCACTCCCGCCAGGCGAAGCATCGCCTTGACCACGGATGGATGCGTGGGCTCGTACGGCACATCGATTTCCGGGCGCATCTTGTCAGCGCGGCCGGGAATGACGAACAGCGCGATCGTCAACACTGCCAGTGATGCGATAACGCCGATTCTAGTGTACCTTCTTTGTAACATGGATTTTAATTCCTCCTTACACTTATTGGTCTGAATATATTTAATTTGAAAAGCCCTGATCATAGCCACTTTTCAAAAACGTGCGCGATTGGCTGATGCCAGTGAACATGTCGTACGATCTGAAGCTCCTTTTCAACGTCTGATTGTGATGGAGTATTAATTGGAAGTAAAACAAATTTTGGCATAACAAGAACAGGAACAGAACAATGCTGTCAAGGAAAATTTACACCTATTATACGTGTGTCCAAATCGCTGAATGTTACATCCAGCGGCTGATGCACCCACGCTGTGATCCGGCAAAATCTTCAATATATGAGATCAGCCACGCCCGTTATTACAAGCACATTTCAACGGCACATCCCGAATTCATCACTGGTTCCCGACGAGCCTCACCGAGAGGTCGCGTATGGCCGATACCGCCCCCAGGTACTCCAGGGGCATCTCCGCCCTGAGGGAATGGCAGGCGAAGGCGATATACCTCTGGGGCTGTTCCTGCCCGGGCCTCGTGGCGTCGGCCAGGACCCAACGCCCCCCGGTCCAGGCCTCGGCCCACATGTGGAAGACAAACACGTTCCGCTCCGCCCTGAAACTCTCGCTGAGTATCATCCCCACCATCGCCCGGCTGGGTATTCCCAGGGCGCGGAGGATCGCCACGCTGAGCACCGCGTGCTCCGTACAGTCGCCGGTCCTACTTTTCAGGACCTCGCGCGCAGACACGATGGGTATCCCCTCGGTTTTGCGGGTGATATGATCGAAGACGAAGCGGGTTACCGCCGGGACCGGGTCCTTCCGTCCGGAAAACTTCGCGGCAATGTTCCGGATCTCCGGGCTGGTGATTGCCAGAAGCCTGGTGTCGGAGGTGAGCCCGGCGCGATTCCCCCCGCCCGCGGGATTCGCCGCACCGGAGCGCACGCGCACTTCCACGCCGCCGGCCACGCGGCGCGTGGATTCGACGCGCTGGAAGGGCGTGCCGGGAAGCGAAAAGTTTTCATCCGAAGAAAAGACCAGGTAGCGCGCCTCGCGGGCGCCGTACACCGCGGGTGAAAAATCACGGAGCGGAACCGAGTAAAAACCGGTATCGAAGCCGGCTGAAGGCCCCGCCGAGAGAACCGCGACGAGGATGATACCGGCGGCGGAATACCTTCCCCGAATGCGCATTCCTATTCCCGCACCAGCTGTATGTTGGTGTTGAGCATGGTGAGATCGGCCTTGAGGAGCACGCCCTTCTCGTCGATGAACATGTCAAAGCTCTTGACCCTGGCGATGTACTCTATCACGCGCACCGCGGCGAGCTCCCTGCCGCCGATGAGAACGTTCTCCCGTCCCTCCACGCGCGCCTTCATGAGGACCGGCGTCTCCGGATCGATCGACGGCTCGTAGATCCAGGACTCCACGATCATCCCCTTCTTGAATTTTCCCCTGATAAGCTGCGACAGCATGAAGTTTCCTTCGAGCCTGAAATCGCGGTCTATCTCGAAAGCGTTCTTCTCGCTTCCGGTGACAAGCTCCACCTTCCTGCCGTTGAAGACGGCGACCGTGTTGATCTCCTGCGTACCGCTCCCGGTGACGATCCGGTTGTACGATTCGAGCTTCACCGGCCGGAAGTCCTTCGTTTCGGTAACGATCTGCTTCGAGACATTCGTTATTGCGCCGGCCTTCATTGTGAGCTCCGTGGTGCTCACGAGGGCATCCCCCTCGGTCCGGGACGATATCACCGCCGTCCCCACCCTGTTGCCGTTGATGAGGAGCGCGTAGTTCCAGCTTCCCGCAGGCAGCTCGCCCGGGACATTGAAGCACCCCGTCACGCCGAGCAGCCCCAGCGCGAGGACGGCCGCGCACACCTTTGCCGCCGCAGACCTGTTATTCCTTGAAATGATCATAGCCCTTCACCGCGATTTCATTCCTTCCGGAGGCGTCCTCGAGCATGAAGCCCCGCTCCGTTATCTCACCGATGAGCGTCACCGGGATGTCATTGATGGTCAGGTGCATGGTGTCCGCAAGCCATTTTTCCGACGTAAAGAGAAGTTCGTACTCCTCGCCGCTCGTCAGCGCGTACTCCAGGGCGCCCGCACCGCGCTCCTTCGCGAATAGGGCGAGCCCCGGCACCAGCGGGACCCGTTCCGCGCGCAGGAGGAATCCCGCCGAGCTCTCTTCGCAGATGTGCCGCAGGTCCGAGAGGAGCCCGTCGGAGATGTCGATCATCGCGGTGGGGGAAAACTGGACGAGGATGTCCCGGACGATATCGTGGCGCGCGACGGGCCTCCTGTGCCGCTCGATGAGCCCTTCGCGCCCGGCGCGGGAAAGCCCCGGGTCGCGCAGGAGCTCCAGGCCGGCTTTCGATCCGCCGAGCCTTCCCGTCACGTAGAGATGGTTCCCCGGCCGCGCGCCCGAGCGGTAAACGACCTGCGTTTCTTCAGCCTCGCCATAGAGCGCGATGCTGATCACGAGCCTGTCGGAGCGGGACACGTCTCCCCCGGCGATTGCGACGTCCGCCGCGGCGGCCGATTCTATCATCCCGTCGTAGACTTTCAGGACGTACTCCTCGTCCTCGTCCGCGGGAACACCCAGCGACACGAGGGCGTACCGTCCCCAGCCACCCATCGCGGCGATATCGGAGACGTTGCCGGTCATCGCCTTCCATCCGATATCGCCCGGCGGGGAGAACTCGCGCGTGAAGTGCACTCCCTCGATGCTGATGTCCGTCGTCAGGAGCGCGCACTTCCCGCCGTGTATGCGGACCACCGCGCAGTCGTCGCCGATCGCTTTTACCAGGGCGGCGTCCTTCGACAGACGGACGCCATCCACCTTCCGGCGGATTTTGTCGATCAGCTCCCATTCGCTTCTGATCTTGATAATTATCCTCCCAATATAACCACAGAGACACAGAGGTCACAGAGATGAACTTTTTTAAGGATTTCTGTGATTACCTTAAATCCGTTCTCATTTTCCCTCCGCGCCCTCCGCGGCTCCGCGTGAGCCCGTCCTTGCCTTTGCTGTTCTCCGTGCCTCTGTGCCTCAGTGGTTGCCGTTGAAAGGCACGGATATATATCCGCGCTTTCAGTTACAGTATTTCCCGTACGCGTACTCCACGCGCTTGCGACACCGCTCGAAGCCGATGAGCGGGAGCGCCTGGTCGAGCTCCGGCCCCTTGAGGCGCCCCGTGAGGAGCGCCCGCACCGGATGAAAAAGATTTTTCCCCTTCTGCCCGGTGCCCTGCTTTATTTTGCTGATAAGCTCCGACGCGAAGTTCTCCGCCGTGATTTCCGATCCGAGGAGCCGGTGCGCCTCGCGGATGATCTGGAGGGCGTGCTCCTGGCGCAGGAGCGCGTCACTCTCCTCGTCCGGCTCGTTGACGTCGGCCATGATCATGCCGATGAGGCCGCCGATATCCCCGAGCACCTCGCAGTATCCCCGCATCAGGGCGACCACGCTTTCAAACCACGCGCGGTCGACGCCGGAGGTGTCGAAACCCGCTTCTTTTATATAGGGAACCAGCAGTTCGGTGATATCGCCCAATGAGCAGCTGCGAATGTAGTTCCCGTTCATCCAGCGGAGCTTCTGGAAATCGAAGACCGCGGCGCTCTTCGCGAGCTTCCCGATCTCGATCTGCGCGACCATCTGGTCCACCGGCAGGATCTCCTCCCCGCCCTCGGCGGCCCAGCCCAGCATGGCCAGGTAGTTGAGCAGCGCCTCCGGAAGATAGCCCTCGCGCCGGTACATGTCAACCGAGGTGATGCCATGGCGCTTGGAGAGCTTCTTGCGGTCGTCGCCCATCACCAGGGCGAGGTGCGCGTACTCGGGCACCGGCAGGCCCAGCGCGCGAGCGATGAGTATCTGCTTGGGCGTGTTCGACAGGTGGTCCTCGCCGCGGATCACGTGGGAGATATTCATCAGCGTGTCGTCGATGATGACGATGTAGTTGTAGACCGGGACGCCGTCGGAGCGGACGATGATAAAATCGCCGCCAATGTTCTCGCTGGAGAAGACGACGCGCCCCTTGATGCCGTCGTCGAAGGCAACCGTCTCACCGTCGGGTACGCGGAAGCGGATGGTGGGCCTCCTGCCCTCGGCTTCGAATTTCCTCTTCTCGGCGTCGGAGAGATTGCGGCAGCGGCCCGAGTATTCATAAGAACCGGACTCCGGGGAGGCCTTGCGCATTGCGTCGAGCTCCTCCTGGGTGCAGTAGCAGTGGTAGGCCTTCTTCTCGGCAAGGAGCTTCTCGCTGTACTCGCGGTAGATGCCGAACCGCTCCGACTGGCGGTAGGGGCCGAAGGCCCCGCCGACGTCCGGCCCTTCATGCCACTCGATGCCCAGCCATTTCAGGTCGCGGAGGATAGACTCCTCGGACTCTCGGCTGGAGCGCTCCATGTCCGTGTCCTCGACGCGGAGCACCATCGTCGCGCCGTGTTTCTTCGCGATAAGATGGTTCAGGATCGCCGTGCGGGCGTTGCCTATGTGGAGGAAGCCGGTGGGGCTGGGGGCGAAGCGCAATCTCATGGGAAACCTCGTAATCGATGATCGTCACGACGTGCGCCGGTGGCGCCGCGTCACGCGGTATTGGAAGCGCCGGCGACCGATTCCGTCAATCACGTTTTCCCCGGGATTCACCCCTGCCGATATCCCGCGAGCGTTTCCTCGATCAGATCGTCCTTCCGCTGCCACAGTCCGTTCAGCCAGCGGTTGATGCGCTCCCGCACCCCGGCATCGTCCGGATCGTCTGACACGAGCGCCGCATCGACGGGAAGGACCGCTATCCGCACGACGATGCGCGTCCTTTTGCCCGACAGGAACTCCCACATGCCAGGCGCGCCGTCGGGATAGACGATGGTCACGTCCAGGATTTTCCGCATGCAGCCGCCCATCGCGGACAGCACGAACGCGATCCCGCCCGAGCGCGGCTCCAGCAGGTGCCGGTAGGGAGAGCGGCGCGCCGCGCGCTTCGCGGGAGTGAAGCGCGTGCCCTCGACGAAGTTCATCAGCGACGCGGGGCGGTCCCTGAATTTTTCGCAGGCCTTCCTGGTGGCTTCGATGTCCTTTCCCTTTTTCTCCGGATGTTTTTCCAGGTACTCACGGGAATACCGCTTCATGAAGGGATAGTCGAGCGCCCACCACGCCAGACCAAGGATGGGGATCCAGATGAGCTCCCTTTTCAGGAAGTACTTGAGGAACGGGATGCGGCCATGGAACACCTTCTGGAGGGCGATGATGTCCACCCACGTCTGGTGGTTCGCCATGACCAGGTACCACTCGTCGGGCGAGAGTTCCTCGAGGCCCTGCACATCGTACTCGACCTTTTTCAAGAGGTCGATGAACCAGTTGTTGCAGTACATCCAGGCGTACGAAAGCCAGTTAAGAATGAAATCGAAGAACCTGCGCGTCGCCCGGAAAGGAAGCACGAGCTTGAAAAGCCCCGCGACGTAGACCGGGACTCCCCAGAAAAGTGTGTTCACGGTGAGGATGATGAGACCGAGCGCCCCGCGCACAGGTCCCGGGAGGAATGTCAGCATTGTCGTGTACCCCGTTCGGCAAGTGGTGTATCACACGAATAGCAGCGGGGTGCGATGACGGCAAGAGTTTTTTCCGGCGTGATATACGTCATGAATGTGGTGAATGCCCGTTACAAAGCACAGGGGATCGCTCCTGAAAGCGCTGGCGTTCCCGTTATTTCTTCCATGTAAAATATCCCTGTAGACACGACCTCCACGGTCATCAGATCGCTTTTTACTTGACAGTCCCCTTCCCCCTGCAAACCTGATCGCGTCGCATCATTCACGGGGCCGCGCCGTTACACACGCGACGGGGCCCGGCAGAGAGGTACACCATGTCAGCAGCAGGAAGCGAACCCGACAAATCCACCCCGGCGGAAGGCGGTGAGGCACAGCCAAAGCGCCCGTCCAACTTCATCAAGGAGATCATCAACGAGGATTTGCGGACCGGCAAGAACGGCGGCCGCGTCCACACGCGCTTCCCCCCGGAGCCAAATGGCTACCTCCACATCGGCCACGCCAAGTCGATCTGCCTGAACTTCGGCCTCGCGAAGGAATACAACGGACTCTGCAACCTCAGCTTCGACGACACGAACCCCAGCAAGGAGGACACGGAGTACGTGGACTCCATCCAGGAGGATGTGCGCTGGCTCGGCTTCGACTGGGGCGACCGGATGTACTATGCCTCGGACTATTTCAGCCAGCTCTACGAGTACGCCGAGATCCTCATCAAGGAC
>JAGODF010000183.1 GCA_017998375.1 Spirochaetota bacterium | reverse complement strand
ACCAGCGCCAGGCCCGTCGCCACGGCCCCCAGGTCTCTCCCGGCCGCGTCCCAGAGCGCGTCGTAACCGGCCCCGCCCACCATCCAGTTGTAGAAACTGATATCGCCCCTCCACTTCCTCAAGTTTACCGGGGACATGCAGGTGAACGCCAGCAGGTGCATGCCCGCCGTGTCGGCTTCTCCGAAAAAATCCACGGGTGTCGTTTCGCAGGATATCACGAAACCGGGACGGATGCCCGAGCGTACCAGGGGCAGGAGCGCCATGTCAACGGCAATAACGGCCAGCTCCCGCCGGTTCTGGTATTTTTTCAGCTGAGCAAGCGCGTCGTCCAGGCTGGGCCCGGCGCCGACGATACAGACATGCCGATCGTTCAGCATGGGGAGAACGCGGGCGATACCGCCGTGTTTCCGAATCCGCGGGAGGTTCCTGTCCAGGTTGCGCCGGAAGGCCCCCAGCCTCTCGGCGAGGATCCCCTCGTTCAGTTTTTGATACAGTGTGTCCCTGTCCATGCCGTACCCATCCGACTCGACACTACTGCCGGCACCTCCATCCGTCAATTACTGTTTACCTCGGGATGACGCGTCATTCGTACGGATGCGTTCATGCCGGCGTCCCGTCCCCAGCCCGGATACACTGGTGTTTAGTTCTTGACAGGCGGCAACTATCACCACACGATCAAGAGAGTGAGACCGGCGGCGTACGCATTCCGCCGGCGGGGAGGTCACCGTGAAAACGGTATTAGGCCTTGAATGGCCCGTGGCGGACACCATCGACATTGCGCTCATCTTCGTCTTCATACTGCTCGTGCTTCTCTTTTTCGGGCTCATGATGTACTACCTGAACCAGAAAAAGAAACAGGCCCAGGAACAGCAGTACTTCCTGTACAAGACCAAGCAGCTCGGGCTCACGACGGCCCAGACGAAGATGCTCAACAGCATCATCGTGATGATCTCGCTCCGAAACCTCCGGAGGATGCTCACGGAATCCGCGCTCTTCGAGTCGGCGATCAAATCGTTCCTGGAATACCTCACCCGGAAGGGAGAAACCGGCGAGTCGCTCCAGCCCGTCTGCCGGGACCTGGCCATCACGCACGAGAAGCTGTATCACCCGGCGACCTACAGGAAGCCCCTGGATTCGCTCCTGGAAATCGAGAAAAACACGATGCTCCATTTCCACGATGAAAGCGGGCGCTGCTTCATCGGGAAAGTGACGGGTGACGACGGCCAGAATCTGGCCGTGCGCCTCATCCCCGGGCCCGGTGTTCCGGCCCCGGCGGCGGGCGCCGCGGTGGAGGCGTACCTGTGGCGCACCGGCGACGCCGACTACACTTTCAGGACCACGGTGACGGGAGCGGATGATTCTGGAGTGAAGCTGAAACTGCCGGAGAGCTTTTCCCGCGGGAAGGAAGTCCGCCGTCCCTACGTGGACGCTATGATCCCCTGCGAGATATCGTTCCAGGTACAGACAAGACCCAGGCCGAAGGAGGAAGAGGAAGCTTCCCCGGAGGAGAAAACGGTGACGGGGATGATCTACAAGCTGAATGAGAACGAGATCGTGGCGAGGGTGTCGCAGGAGATCGACTTCAAGCGGGAGTACCTGATTAATTTCCAGATTGCCGATTTCAACGTGAAGGCACGGTCCCTTGTCATCGCGGACAGGACCATCCACGAGGAACAGGTCCATTACTACGCGTTCAAGTTCGTGGAACTTTCGCAGGTTGCGCAGAACATATTGAAGAACTACGTGACGGAACGGCTGGCGTAGACGGCGTCAGCGCCATTCCTCGTCGGGCAGGGGACGCGGTATGCGCTTGTCCTTGCCCTCCTCGAACATCTTGCCGCGCAGAATCACCACGTCGACCCTCCGGTTGAAGGCGCGCCCCTCGGGCGTGTTGTTGTCGTCGATGGGGCGCTGCTGCCCGAAGGCCACGGCGGACATCTGCTTGGGATTCACCTTCTCCTCCTCGGTCATGTAGCGGAGGACATTGATGCTCCTGGACCCCGAGAGCTCCCAGTTGGTCTCGTACCCCGTCTTCGCGCCGGGAGGGCCGGCCGCGCGGTTGTCGGTGTGCCCTTCGACGCGGACGAAGTTGGGGATCTTGCTCACGATGTTCGCGATCTTTTTCAGAACGGGCTTGATCTCGTCCTTCAGCATGGCGCTTCCCGGATCGAAGTAGGCGTCGGACGCCAGCGTGATTACCAGGCCGCGCTCGTCCTCGGAGATGCGCACCATCTTGGCCTGGATCTCGGGGCGGAGGATTTCCAGCACCTTCTCGTGGCCGCGCGCGAACTGGGTGGCGCGCTGCGACGAGGGAAGCGACATCATGTTGTGGCCCAGTTCGGAGAGCCTGCCCTTGGAGGTGGACCTGCCCCCCTCCATGACGCCCACGTTGCCCTTGAAGGCGGAGAGAAGCAGCTGGATATCCTCCTGCTGGGTCCTCACCACGTCCTCTCCCATGAGGACGATGAAGAAGCACATAAGGAGGTTGTTCATGTCGCCCATGGTGGTCATCCAGGGCGGCGTGGGTTTCTGCTTTGATTTTTTAAACTGTTTGGCCATGCACTACTCGACCTCTTTCGATATCGCCTCGCGCTCGGACGGCGGCAGGTACATGACGAGCTTGTCCTTGACGATGCGCGGATTCTCCCCGGCCTGGATGGAGAGCACCCCTTCCATGGTGATCATCTTCACCAGGACCTCGTCGTTCGTCTTCATGTCGAGCTTGACAGCCATGGGATTGAAGAGGAGGTAGGACATCACGGCGCCGTAGAACGTGGTGATGATGGCGACCGCGAGGTACGGACCCACCGTGGACTTGTCCTCCAGGTTCACGAGCATCATGACCAGGCCCATGAGGGTACCAATCATACCGAAGGCCGGCGCATAGGTGGCCCAGTCGTCGTACATGCGCTTGTAGGAGTCGTGGCGCGCGGCCATCTGGTCTATTTCAATTTCGAGGATCTTCCGCACCAGCTCCGGGTCGTTGCCGTCCACCACCAGCTGGATGCCCATCTTCATGAAGGGGTCGTTCAGGTCGTTCAGGTCGTCCTCAAGTGCCAGCAGTCCCTCGCGGCGTGACTTCTCGGAAAAGGAAACCAGGGTGAGGATGAGCTCGGTGAAGTTATACTTCGAATCGACCATGCAGATGCGGAAGGTGTCCCGCAACTTCAGGAGGCGCACCATGGGGTAGCTCACCAGGAGCGCGCAGATGGAGCCGCCCACGGTGATGAACGCCGACGGGATGTCGATGAACATGCCCAGGGTGCCGCCAGCCCAGTAGATACCTATGATGAGGTTCGTTAAACCCACTATGATGCCGATCCAGAAAGTTAAGCTCATATGCCCTCGTATGTGTATAATGCTCTAAAATCGCGCAATAGCGACTGCCCGGCAGCGTCCGCGGGCCCCCAATAACAAAGGAAGAACCATGCTGTACTGATTATCGGCAAAATCCGCCGGTTTACATATATTTTCATGATATCCGCCCTCCCCCGCCTTCCTCGCGCGGGGGATACCGCACAATGGAACGCCCGCGATCTTCTATTTCTTCCGCGACATTTCGCCGGTGAGCCTTGATATATTCTCACGGCAGGCGTTTTTGTATTCTTCCACCATGGGTGATTCGCGGAGTTTCTGGAGGTCCGCGTAGAGGTCCTCGTAGACCGCCAGGGCCCTGTCGTGCTTACCGGCCTCGTAGTACATCTTGCCCAGGCCGAAGCGCGCCCTGTAGAGCTTTTTGTTCTGGGCGATGTATCCTTCCATGAAACCGAGGGCCTCCTCCTTGCGGTCCAGGTGGTAGAACTGGAGTATGGCCAGTGCGTAGCCGGCCTCGTTCTTGACCACCCCGAACTCCAGCGACCTCCGGTAATGGTGTTCCGCCTGTGCGAAATCCTCGGCCTTCCCCAGTTCCTTGCCCCTGTTGGCAAAGGCGACGCCCAGCGAATAGTGGGTGCCGGGGTTCTGCTGCCCGAAAGTGATGCCCTTCTGGAAACTCTCGATCGCATGGTCCCACGACTTCTGCTGCAGGTACTGTTCGCCCAGCTGGGTATACCACTCGCCTATCCGGACGGTGGCCCTCCGGTCCTCACCCTTGCGCATCTCGCTGTCGATCCTGTCGCGCAGCTCCACGATGCGCTGGTTGCTGGTTTTCTTTGCCCTGAGATTGGACAGGTACGGCCGTTCGCGGCACGACATGTCGCCGCACGACGTGAGAATGACCACTGACGAGAGCAGGGCCGCGATCAAGAGGGCGGGAAGGATGATAGTGTGTACCGGTTTCATCATGCCTGAATGTAGCGTCACTCTTCGCCGGTTGTCAAGGATTTTCCACCGTCGACCGGCGGATCGTCAGTCGAGCGTGTACTTGAAATCGAGCACCGTCGCCACGGGCTCACCCGTCTCCAGGCGGACCTCGGCCGACATGGGAATGTGCCGCTTCTCGGAGGACATGATGGTCCGGCGACGGGGGGTGACCAGGTCCCGGTTGGCATTGGCGAAATCGACGAACGCGCCCACTCCGGTGGACTCGACAAAGGCCTTCGAATCGCCCGGATTGAGGAAGAGATCCCGCACGCCGTCGCCAAGCTTCACCGCGCTCACGACGGTCTCGTCGTTCCTTATGGAGACCGTCGCGACGTTGCCGCGGAACGGCACGCGCACCGCGGTGTTCCGTGCGTTCTTCGCGGTGAGCGAGTAGATAAACTTCCGCGCCGCTCCTTCGCGGGTGATGGAGAAGCGGTACTGGATGCCGCCGTAGATGATGACGGTGCTGTAGTACTCGTTCCCCGGCATGCCCCTGTAGTAATGGAAAACCATCACGCCGATGAGGAAGATATTCAGGAAGATGATGAAACGCGGCAGCTTTTTCTTCTTCTGGGTTGACGGGGCCCTCTTAATCCTGTCGAGTTTCTCCATTACATCGTCGTAGTTGCGGGGCGGCTGTTCCGGCATCGGCGAACTCCTGTCTCGGCTGTTTGTTCTGCATGATAATGACCGGTCACCAACCGTCAACAGTATTTCGTCACGGGGCGCGCCGGCCGCGGTGGGAAGTGTGTGCTGCGCGCCGGGGGCCGGTTACAGCAGGCCAAGCGCGCGGGCGGCGGCATCGGATCCCCTCGCGTTGCGGAGGACGACCACGACCCCGCGGTACGTATCGCCCCCGATAAAAATTCCGTAGCTCACGAGCCTGTTCGT
This sequence comes from Spirochaetota bacterium, assembly GCA_017998375.1. Lineage (GTDB taxonomy): Bacteria > Spirochaetota > UBA4802 > UBA4802 > JAGODF01 > JAGODF01. The sequence goes on along the minus strand of JAGODF010000183.1, from coordinate 3,079 downwards.
CCCGTCCGCCGCGGTGGCGGTCTTGCCCCATGCCGCGCCGGTATCATCCCCCACGCCGTTTTCACGGGCGCCCCCCTGCGCGGCGGTCCCGTACCTTATGGTGTCATGAAGAGCGCCGCGGAGCAGCGCGAGCGACGCGGGAGCCAGCGCGCGGCGGATGTTTTCCAGCATGGCATCGTCGGTGGAGACAGGACCCAGCAGGCGCGCGAGACGCACCATGCCGGCCACGGTGAAGCGCACGCGCGTGTCCAGCCCGGCGAGAAGGTGCGCCCATTCACTGTTCGAACCGGTCCGCGGCAGCGGGATATCGATACCCGACTCCCGGGAAAAACGCGCCGCCCACTCGCGAAACGCCGCCTGGTCGATCCGTTCGTGGAGCGAGGCGAAGAACGAGTTGCACGAATGGGCCAGAGCCTCCCTGCATCCGAGCGGACCGTGGCCTTCCGGGTGCCAGCAACCCGGCATACCCGGCGATGAGGGCTGCCGCGCGCAGGTGTGCCTCCACCCCGTGAGGAGGTCGTTCCGCTCCGATGCCAGGTACAGCGCGACGATGAGCTTGAAGAGCGACCCGGCGGGGACGCTGCGCCGTTCGAACGCGTCGTGGGAGGAGCTCACGACGGCGCCGTCGTGCAGGGAAAAGACCATGTGCGAGAGGCCCGGCTCCCCGCCGGGGTCACCGCCGCCCGTAAAGGTGATGCCGGGGAAGTAATGCGCCAGGATTTCATGGCGGGAATAGCCGCGACGCGCCAGGGCGAGCGCCCCGGTCTGGCAGAAGCCCACCCCGTGACCAAGCCCGCTTCCGCGGAACCGGTAGACCTTGATGCCGGCGCTTTTTTCAGAGGCAACGCGGTAGTTGTTGCTTTTCAGGAAGCTCCATCCCTTGACGCGGTTTACCGCCAGGCGGAAGCTTTCCGGCGCGTAGACCTTTTCCTGCCCGCAGCAGGAGAAGCGCACCGCCATTCCTTTGCGGGAATATTCCAGCGCGGTACGGACATTTCCCGCCGGCGCGCCGCCCAGCAGTATCTCCGCCAGCTCGCGCTCCGAGATGGCGCATTCCCACGCGTCGCCGCAGAGCGCCTCACCGCTCCAGGAGACGCGGTCCCGGACCCCGCGGAGCGCCGCGGCGCCGCCGAACGCGCGCGCGTCGAGCGTGGCGCCGCCGCACCTGGCGTGGAAGAAGAAGCGCTGCTCCCCTGCCGGCGGGCACTCAATCCGCGCTCCCGCGCCCAGGCCCTCCGTGAGCCTGCCGCGATAGACCTGGCAGTGAGTCAGGTCGCAGAAATCGAAATCTCCGTGAGGCGACCGGGCGGGGCGGCCGCGCAGCCTCGCCTCAATCAGCAGGGACAGGGCAGCCAGCGCCTCGGCGCCGCCCTCGCCCACCGTGCCGTATTCAGCCATGGCTGAATCGGCCGAGTAGCGCGCCGGGTCCTCGCTCACGACCAGCTCTATCGCCCCCCCGGAGCGGCGCACCTCCAGCGGCAGGGGATACCAGCGGCGGCGGCCGTCCACCTCTACGGAGAAGGTTTCGTCATCCGCGCCCGCGTTCACGGTGAACCGTTCCCATTCCATGGCGGCGCCGTCGGCGCGAAATATCAGCCTCCCCTCCTCCCGCACGAGGGACAGCGCGTGTAGAGCTCTTTCCGCGCCTTCCCGCGTGACCACACTCGATCCGGGGGGAAAGGAAAACTCCAGGCGCCGGAGCGCCCCTTCCGTGAGGAGCCGCAGCTGTTTCGACAGGATTCCTATCCTGATCTGCGCGACGGATTCGCGGGGAGCGGGTACCTCCTCCCGCGCGAGGAGGATGACCGGAAAAAGCAGGAATGCGAGTGCCAGCTGTTTCATTTTTTTAATTGATGATATTCCCCGCGTACTGTAGCACGTGACCGTTATACGGATGCATGCCAAGCCCCGGGAGGAGCCCGATGCTGAACGAACAGGAACTCACGCGATACGGACGCCAGCTTTCGATACAGGGCTGGGGTATTGATGCGCAGGAAAAACTGAAAAAAGCAACCGTTTTTATCGCCGGCGCCGGGGGGCTGGGGAGCCCCCTGCTCTACTACCTGGCGGTCGCGGGCGTGGGACGGCTCCGCGTCTGCGACTTCGATTCCATAGAGCTCTCCAATCTGAATCGGCAGATACTCCATCCAACCGCCAGGATAGGCCGCGCGAAGGCAGAGTCGGCGGCGGAAACGCTCGCGGCGGCCAACGGCGACGTGGCGATAGAAGTTATTAAGGAGAAGATCACGCCGAAAAACGCAGCGGCTCTCGCGGGCGGCGCGGACCTTATTGTCGACTGCCTGGATAACTTCGACGCGCGGCACCTGCTGAACCGCGTATCGGTGGAGAAACGAATCCCGATGGTGCACGCGGGAGTGGCCGGTTTCCAGGGGCAGATAACCTTCCTGGACCCTCCCGCCACGCCCTGCCTGGCATGCTTCATCCCGGAGAAGGTGAAGAAGGAGCCGGTGCCCATCTTCGGCGCCACCCCGGGGGTGATCGGCTCCATGGAGGCGGTCGAGGCGATCAAGTACCTCACCGGCACAGGGGACAATCTCCGGAACAGGCTCCTCCTCTACGACGGCGCGGCGATGACGTTCAGTTTTATAAAGCTGTCACGCAATCCGAAGTGCGGAGTGTGCGGAGGGACGTGAGTATGATGGAAGCGGCGCGCATGGCCCTGAATTCTCGTTGACACGGGGCCTTCGAAGCGCTATCATTCAGTAATGATTAAATACGAAAAACTGCCGGATGATATCGACCTCCGGATTCCCCTGGCCGCGGAGAAATTGGAAGAAGATCCGAGGGTGGTTTTCGCGTACCTTTTCGGCAGCCACGTGGCCGGCTTTCAGTCGCCACTTTCGGATATAGACATCGCGGTGTATCTTTCCTCCGCCGGGAACGAGCCAGAGGCAAAGCTCGACATATTCACCTACCTGTCGAACGCCCTGGCTACGGACGAACTGGATTTAGTGATTCTCAACACCGCTCCCGTAAGCCTCACCGGACGTGTCCTGTCGAACAGGCGCGTTATCGTCGACAAGGAGCCGTTCGTCCGCCATGAATACGAGTCGATTGA
>JAGODF010000182.1 GCA_017998375.1 Spirochaetota bacterium | reverse complement strand
GGTCAGGAGGCCGAAGCCGAGGTCGCCCGTGTACTGGCCGTACGCGTACTTGAGGAAGTTCTGGTAGCGCGTGTCTTCCGCGCCGTTGTCGTTCCCGGCGTCGAGCGTGACCAGCACGCTGAAGCCGCCCGCCATCACCCTGTCGAGGGTGATATAGGCGCGCGTGAGCTCGAAGCTGTTCACGTTCTCGTCCTGGTCCGGCGTGGCGAGCGTCTTGTACCACTGGAAATAGATCCTTCCGGAGATGTTCACGGGAGATTCGCTCCTCGACCGGTTGTCACCCTGGGCGAAGGCGGACGCGGCGGCGAACAGTATCATTCCCGACAGCACGGCGCACGCGATGCATCTCATCTTCATGTCACACCTCCTGAAAAGACGGTTCCCGGCGGCAGGTTGATGATAGCGCGTCGGCCAGGCCGCATAATGTCATGACTATCGCAGATGGAAGATTTTTTTCAACCAAATTCTTTGCGGCCCGGCGATAATGCGTCGGCGCGGGGCAGATATCACACCCCGTACGGCGTGTAGAAGGTCGTGTGCTTCGCCTTCCGGTCCTTCCCGATGTATCCTTCGAAGGGGCGCACGTTTTCCTCCACCACCGCGCCCGACGGCAGGATGGCGGCGCGCTCCGTGTAGAAGCTCGCCATGAAAGGTTTGTCCGATATATCCAGCGCCAGGATGGAGCGCGCCATGGCGTGGGGACCGAACTTCACGAACGAGCCCTTCGTCGCGAGCGACACGCGCATCACACCCTTCTGCGGGATGACCGTGCGGATGAGCTTTTTTTCCTTCACCGAGAAGGTGATGAGCGGCTTGTCGTCCCGCACGTGGATCCCTTTCCGCATGACGCGCAGGTCCAGGATGTGCTCCGGGCCTTCGGACATGGAGCACTGCAGGTACTCGGGCGTGATGTCGAAATGCATGTCGGCGATGAACTTGGTGTAGCCCCACTCGCCACGGCCCGCGTCGCGCGCCTCGACCTTCGTCACCGGCAGGTGCATCACCAGCGCCGCGAAACCGGGATGGCTGCCCTGCCGCAGGGCCGGCACGAAGCCCATGAACGGCAGGTGCTTTTTTTCGTACAACACGGGAATCACCACGGGGACCTCGCCGTAGGGGCCGATGGTTGTGTCGATATAGTTGTACGCGAGGATCGCCACTATCGCCCGCCCGTTGGGCATGGTGATGGGATGCATCCTGTCGGATGGAAGGATGCCCCGCACCTTCTTCACGTCGGCGGTGAAGTAGAGCCCGAAGAAATCGTCGCGCAGATAGAGGATGGGAAGCTCGAACGACGCCTTCCCGTACTTCGCCTTCTTCCCCGGCCGCGTCCCCGCGAAAAACCCGGATGTAGTATTGATCTGTGAATTCATATCATTGTCCTCCATTATATTTTTCGTGTCCGAGAGTCGTTACTCCTCCCCCTCGAGGGGTGAAGCCCACGGCACTGTCTCACGCGGAGCCGCGGAGGGCGCGGAGAACGGCAACGGCGATCACACATGGATTCCCGCCTTCGCGGGAATGACAGACTTCCCGGGCCTACTCGGCGCATCACTTCACCACTCACAACTCACCTCTCACAACTCACTACTCACCCCTCACCATTCACCCCACCAAAATCACTCCCCCACTGGTGCTCGACGATGTCCAGCCGGTTGATCTGGTTGGTGCCCTCGTAAATCTGTGTGAGCCGCGAGTCGCGCCACGAGCGCTCCACGCCGTGAACGTGCAGGCAGCCGGCGTCGCCCATCAGTTCCATGGCGCGCGACGCCACGCGGAACGCCGTGTCCGAGGCGACAATCTTCGCCGCGGACGAGGCCGCCTGCGACGCGCGGAAGTTCGCGCAGCTCCGCCAGACCATGCATCGCGCGGCCCAGAGCGAAAGCGCCATGTCCGCCAGCTCGTACTGCACCTCCTGCCGGTCGATGAGCTTTACTCCTCCGGAGCGCGCCTCCCGGCAGAAGGCCAGCGCGCGCTCGAAGGCGCCGCGCCCGTGGCCCAGTGCCATGGCGCCCACCACGGGCCGCGAGTAGTTCAGCACGTTGTGATTGTTCGCCCATCCCGAGCGCACCTTTCCGATGATGTTCCTGTCCGGAACAAAGACGTCGTCGAGCACTATCTCCGAGGCGTCGGCGGCGCGCTGACCCATCTTGCGCTCGCGGCGCCCCACGCTGAAGCCCTTCATGTTCTTATCCACCAGGAAGCAGGTCCACGACTCGATGCCCTCGCCCTCCAGTTTCGCGTAGACTGTGATTTTATCAGCGATGGCACCGTCCGAGATGAACACCTTGGTGCCGGTGAGGACGTATCCGCCCTTCGCCTTCCGCGCCGTGACGGAAAGCTTCGCGCGCGCGGCGCCCTCGCTGTACTCGGCGTCGGACCCGGCGCCCGGCTCGGTGATGGCGAAGGCCATGGTGGTGGGGCGTCCCAGCCACGCGCCCTTCAGGTATACCGGAACCATGTGCCGGAAGAACGACCGGAGATGGCCGCTCATGAGCACCGGCGCGATACCCAGGTTGTGTGCCATGAGCAGGAGCGCGAGCCCGCCGCACTCGGTCGCGAACTCCTCGGCGGTGACGGCGACCTGGATGATGGTGCTCCCGAGATACGTCACGGGCGAAGCGGTCCCGAGCGGAAACGGAAGGATGAGAGTCTGGAAGCCCTGCCGCGTCGCCTCGCGGACGAGCGGCCGCGGATCGAAGCCGTGCGGATCGAGGTCCGCCGCGGGCGCGAGCGGACGTATGAACTTTTGCGCGAACCGTCGCGCTTTTCCGCGCCATTTTCGCGCGCCGCGCGGCAGCGTCTCAGTGTCCTGCTCCCAGAGCGAGAGTTCGCGCCCGTCCACCAGGAGCCTGCCCATCGCGGTGAGCGTCGCGCGCGAGTTTCGCAGCTTCAGCAGCTCGGCCCGTTCGGTGTCGGACAGCATCGCCATCACTCGCCTCCCGCGTCGCAGAGAAACTGTTCCGCCCACACCGGCGATCCCATCAGGCAGCGCAGCGAATGGATATCGCGCAGGCGTTTTTCCATCCCGAAATCTTCCATATATCCGTAGCCGCCGAAGGCCTGCAGGCAGTCGGTCACCGCGTCGCCGCAGCGCGCGCAGGCCTCGGTCTTCAGCATGAGCGCCCGCTTTGCTTCGGCGATATCATCACCCCTTTCCGTGAAGGCCGCCCCCGGCAAGGCTTCCGTCGCGAAGAGCCGGGTCTCCGCGCCCGCAATAAAGTTTTTGATAATCGGATGATGGGTGATGACGGCGCCGCCCTGGTAGCGTTCTCCCGCGTACTTTTTCGCCGCCGCGAGCGCTCCCCGCGCGATGCCCGCCGCGATGGACGCCATGCCGAGCCACGAAAGCGTGAGCGCGCGTAAAGCACGCGCGCGCCCATCGCCATCATCGAGGCGGGCCGCCGAAGAAACGCGCGTGTTGTGAAATTCAACGCGCTTCGCGGCGCAGGCGCGCAGTCCCGTGCGCGGGCCGGTATCAGTCACGATAATTTCTTCGCCGGCGGCCGGTACCGCGAAACAGGCGAGCGCATCACCCAGCCGCGCGAAGACAATCCACGCGTCCGCGTCGCCCATGCCATAACAGAAAGACTTCGCGCCGTTGATGATGAATCCATCTCCGTCCGCCGCCGCGACTGTTTCCATGCTGGACCCGCGCAGCGCGTTCCAGTCAGGCGGCCAGGGCCCCTCCTGAAGGCAGATGGACGGGCGCTTCACATCTAAAGGAAGTAATTTCTTCGAGGAAAGGATGATATGCGTCGCCGCGCCCTGCATGTTCAGTGCCATGGCGATCCCGCCGCAGGTTTCTGCGATGGTTCCGAGCAGGAGCATTGACGCTTCACGCGATTCAGAAGAGGCGCTTCCCCAGATGCCGAAATCATGGCCCGGCATTTCCGGGTCCGGCGAGGCGGCGATGCCCAGGTCGAGCGCGGAGGCGAACACGCCCGGAAGGAGCGCGGGATCTCCGTCGGCATGTTCGCCGACACACATCGGCGCGATCACACCTTCAGAGAAACGGCGCGCGAGGTCGGTAAAATGCTCCAGCTCTTCGCGGCCCACAGTGTTCATTGTTCCGGAGCGCATATCAGGCGCCTGCCCGCGCGACGCGGACCGGCGGGAAACAGTGTATGCATCACGAAAAAGGTTTGTCAACAATTCCTTTACGGCGCCATGATGGCCGATACCGCGATTGCCGGTACAATGACCGTCATGAAAGTGTATCTGAAAAAGGGAAAAGAAAAGCCGATACTCCAGCGCCACCGGTGGATATTCTCCGGTGCGATAGAGTACATCGACGATACCATCGCCGACGGCGACATGGTGAGCGTGTGCGACCATGCCGGCACCGTGCTTGGCGCGGGTTACTTCAACGGGAAATCGCAGCTCACGGTGCGGCTCCTTTCCTTCGGCGACGCGCCCTTCTCCACCGACACGCTCCGGGGACTCATCGGGCGCGCGGCGGCCGCGAGGGCCGCGGACCCTCTCCTCGAGGGGACGAACGCGTTCCGCCTGGTCCACTCCGAGGGCGACGGCATCCCCGGCCTCATAGTCGACAGCTACGACGGCCACCTGGTGATGCAGTGCCTCACGCTGGGCATCGACAGGCTGCGGGACGATATCATCACTCTCCTGAGAGATACGCTGAAGCCGAAGAGCATCTACGAGCGGAGCGACCACGCAGGGCGCGCCATCGAGGGACTGGAAAAACGGAGCGGACAGGCCGATGGTATCACTCCCGACGAGATTATAGTCAACGAGAACGGGATGATGCTCGCCGTGGACGTGAAGCGCGGGCAGAAGACCGGACTCTTTCTCGACCAGAGGGATCACCGCGCCCTCGCGCGCAGGCTGGCGAGGGGGAGGAAAGTGCTGAATCTTTTCAGCTACACCGGCGGCTTCACCGTCGCGGCGATGCTCGGCGGGGCGAGGGAATCGATCTCGGTTGACGCATCGGAAGGCGCTCTTATCGCCCTGAAAAAAAACCTGGAACTGAACGGCATCGTCTCCGGAGCGGAGACCGTGTGCGCTGACGTGTTCGACTACCTGCGCGGTGACATCGCGGACGCGGACTTCATTATCCTCGATCCGCCCGCTTTCGCGAAAAGCCGGGGCGCCATCACCAGGGCACTCCGGGGATACAAGGACATCAACCTGCAGGTCATGAAACGCTGTCCGGCGGGATCGCACCTGCTCACGTTCTCGTGCTCGCGCTTCATCTCGATGGACGATTTCCAGCGGGCCGTCTTCGAGGCGGCACTGGACGCGGGCAGGGAAGCGTCTATCATCCTCAAGTCCCATCACCCCTCGGACCATCCGGTGAGCGTCTACGTGCCGGAGACGGACTACCTGAAGGGACTGATCGTGCGGGTGGGGTGAGTGTATCATCCAAATTGTTCTTGCCGTTGCGTACGGACCGCGCTACCGTGGTGGAACTTTCTCGTGAAACAGATCCGGAGGAATAGATGAAAAAACACATCGCGATTATCGCCGCCATCACCCTGCTTTTCGGCGCGGGCTGCAAGCGTGGCAAGTACAGCGACATCAACGAGGCGCTGGACGATCTGATCTCGATACAGGAATCGTACATCACGGCAATCCAGAACGCGCAGAATGCCGGTGACGTCGCCAAGGCGATCAACAGCTACGCGGACAGCTTCATGAAGCTGAAGCCGAGGATCGAATCGTTCGAGCAGAAGTATCCCGAGCTGAAGCAGTCCAAGGAACCGCCGGAAGAGCTGAAGGGCAACTTCGAACGGCTCCAGAAATCCGCGGAGAAGCTCGCCACGGCGTCCATGACGATGCTGAAGTACCTCGAGGCGCCGGAAGTCCAGAAGGCGATAGAGCGGCTCAAGGAGCTCAGCAAGCGGGACGAGGAGCAGGCGGGTCCCCAGGGAGCGCCGCAGCAGCAAGAAGCGCCCGCACAGCAGGCCCAGCCCCAGCAGCCGGGCGGGGACAGGAGCATCTACCAGGATTGAGTTCTGCAGCGCGCGGGAGCGGGGAGTTCCGTTTCCGCGCGCCGTTTTAGCCCGCAGAGGGTGGTTGCGGGTTCAGTTTTCGGGGTAGGCCCCAGTAGATTTTCCAGCACACCACGTCTTCGACCATTTCCGGCATTATAAGATAGTTAAGAAATGGATAGTTATCAGCATCCTTATCATACTTTTCGTCCAAAACCGCCTTTATCACCTCATCAAGATACTCATACACTGAAAACACCACCAACCACGATACAGAACACTTGAACAGCTTCCTCGAATCCAGAAAATACTCATAGTCCCTCCTGATCAGTGACAGGTGAAACTTTTTCCGCGCAACCGGCGGATTCTTTTCCTGATACCGGACCGCGCGGTCATACCGCAAGAATCGCCGGAAATCCCTTATCGCCCGCCTCATCACCCGCACCACGATCTCCGACCGGCTCATGCCGGTCACTTCAGCCGCGCGGTCAAGCAGCAGCTTCACCTCCGGATCAATGTTCACCGTCGTCGCGACCTTCATGGCAGCCCCCCACGTCAAGAATTATCACTCACATTTCCAGTACGAAGAATCCTCGCGCCGCGTTAAATTTTTTTCCGGTAATATGTCACACTCCTCCGCCGCCAGCGGCGCCTTCCCGCCGAATAAATTATTGACAGAAACCGCATCAGGTGCGTGATAGAATGAGTCGTTAAAATAATTTCTGGATGAGGATGGGGTCCGGTGGCCCCCGCGGTCTTCAAAACCGTAGGCTGTAATTTATTGCAGCGGCAGGTTCGATTCCTGCCCCATCCGCATGCAACCCATGTCCGATACCGGCGCGCTCCGAAACATACCACAGGTTGATAAAATCCTGAACGATGACGCCCTCCGTCCCTTCGCGGCGCTCCTCGGCCGCGATCTGCTCGCGTCCATCGTCCGCGCCGAGGTCGATTCCTTCCGCGCGAAACTCCGCGACGATGCCGCGCTGACTTCAGGCGATCTCATGAAGCGGATCACCGCCGCGTGCGAGGGCGCGCGCCTGGAGCGGCTCCAGCGCGTCGTCAACGGCACCGGCGTCATCATCCACACCAACTTCGGGCGCGCGCCCCTATCGTCCACAATCCTCGAATCTCTTTCCGGTGAGCTTGCCGGTTACTGCAACCTGGAGTACTTCATCCCGGAAAAGAAGCGCGGCCGCCGCGGCGGCTTCGCCGAGCGGCTTCTCTGCGGCCTCACCGGCTGTGAGGACGCGCTGGTAGTGAACAACAACGCGGCCGCGGTCTTCCTCATCCTTTCGGAGTTCGCGCAGGGCCGCGAGGTGGTCATCTCCCGGGGCGAGCTGGTGCAGATCGGCGGCGGATTCCGCGTCCCCGACATCATGCGTCAGAGCGGGGCAAAGCTCGTCGAGGTGGGCACCACCAACATCACCGAGCTGGAAGACTTCCGCCGCGCCGTCACCGCCGACACCGCGATGCTGCTCTCCGTGCACCAGTCCAACTTCGCCATGAAGGGCTTCACCTCCATGCCGACGCTCCGCGAGCTCGCCTCGCTCAAATCCGAACGCGTGCTCCTGGTGCGCGACCTCGGCAGCGGGAACCTCGTCGCCGACCCCGGCCTCCCGCGGCCCTTCGAGCCCACCATCACCCAGGAGCTCGCGCAGGGACCCGACCTCGTCTGCTTCAGCGGCGACAAGCTCCTCGGTTCCGGGCAGGCGGGCATCATCGTCGGCCGGAAGGAACTCATAGCGCGCCTCAGGAAAAATCCGCTCATGCGCGTCATCCGCGTGGATAAAATATCATACTTCATCCTCCAGGAAACGCTCCTCGCCTACGCGACCGGTCGCCACGGCGAGCTTCCCGTGTGGGGGATGATACAGGCGTCCGCGCAGGAGATCAACCGCCGCATCGCGCGCTTCATGAAGCTGATACCCGCCGCGGCGCGCGCCCGCATCACCCCCCTCGACGTGATGAGCACCTACGGCGGCGGCGCCATGCCCGCGGTGGAGATACCGAGCCGCGGCGTCCGCATAGACGCACCGGGACTCTCCGCCGAGGCGGTCTACGACCACTTTATCTCCGGCCCGGTGCCCGTCGCCGGCGTGATTGTAGACGGAGTCTTCGTCCTCGACTTCCGCACCGTCTTCGACCGCGACCTCCCGGCAATCGCCGAATCGTTCAACCGGTTGGTGAACTGATGTACATCATCGGCACGGCGGGACACATCGACCACGGCAAGACCTCGCTCATCAGGGCGCTATCCGGCATCGACTGCGACCGGCTCCCCGAGGAGAAGGCGCGCGAGATGACCATCGACATCGGTTTCGCCAAGATCGAC
>JAGODF010000181.1 GCA_017998375.1 Spirochaetota bacterium | reverse complement strand
GTGCGCGCGCCGGCCGCCTTTTCCCGTAATCTGCCTATGATGTTCGGTGCCGCCCCGTTCATTTGGTCATGTTGATGAAGGAGACGAAGATGAACTCCTCGTCGTCCCCCCGGTAGTTTTTCAGCTTCAGCGTGGTTTTCACGGCGTCGGGGAACTTGTTGTAGCGGCGGGAGTCCCAGGAATCCGCCCAGGTGTTGCGGAGCCGGAACTCGAACTTCACGTCCGCCAGGCCGTCCAGGAGGAGGCTCTCCGTGCCGCCCTCCTCGGGCTCCTTGTCGTAGCTGCGCTCCTCGCGCTTCATCAGCATGTAGCGGTCCGGCGCGTCGCGATGGGCCTTCGCGAAGTAGCCCACCTCGTGGACGTCGCCGCGCCGCACTTCCTTCATGGGATCGGCGTTCATGGCGAAGGAACGACGGTCGATGGTGACGAAATTAAGCTTGCCCAGGAACGGGGCGCCCGAGTTGTTCTCGGAGATGAAGCAGACGTCCTTGTTGGACCTGTTCACGAAGGCGCTGGAAATGTCGCGGTCCATCATGCTGATGGCGAGGTTCACGCGCTCGTAGTAGTGCGCCACCCGTGTCAGGTCGTCGGTCGCCAGCATGACGGAACGGTGCGCGGAGTAGACCATGATCAGGATGATGGACGATACCGCCGCGGCGACGAGCATCTCAATGAGCGAGAAGCCGCGGTCGTCGCGGATGCCCGCCGCGATTCTGTTGAACAACGTCGATGTCGGCCGGGGCGCCATATCATCCGCTCACTGTGAAGGGTAGATGTAGGAGAGGGTGTACTTCTTGTCGATATCCCTCTCCTTCCAGTTGACGATTATCTCCACGCGCTGGGCGGGGATGGGGCCGAAGACCTCGTGCTGGTAGCGCTGGACGCGGCGCGTGTAGGTGAAGCCGGGGTACTCCGCCACCGGCTCGTTCTCCAGGTCCGGTCCGCGCATGTTCAGCGCCTTGAACTCGTTCATCCGGCTCTTGGCGGTGAGCATGGCGCGCGTGACGTTCTTGTTGCCGGCGATGGCGTGGATGCCCGCGGACACCCCGGAGATGACGCTCACCAGCACCACGGAGAGGAGCGCCACGGCGATGAGAATCTCTATTATCGCGAAACCGCGCGTTCCCCTCATTCCTGGTCCTCGCTGTCGAAGGTGATGTACTCGCGCACAAACCGGGGTTTTTTGCGGAACTTCGAGATGCGCATGGAATGGCGCTCCTCGTCGTTCACCAGGATGTGGACAATGACGTCGTCGCTCTGGCCCTGCGGGTAGAAGGGCACCAGGACGTTGCCCTGGGAGATTTTCTCCCCCGATGCCATGAGTACCTCCTCGAAACGGAACGATGAGGGAAACTCGCGGTAGGCGAGAAGCGGGTTGGGGCTGTCCCTGAACTCGCCGTCCGCGAAGTTCACCACGGAGACGCCGTTTTTCCGGGAAAAGATCTTTTCCCCCAGGTCCGTGAGGTCCGACACGGTCTCGCCCATGTGGATGACCAGGAAGTTGGTCCGGTTCTGGATGAACGCGTCATCGAAGGACTTCGACACGATGGACTGGAGGATGATAAAATTGCTGCGGCTCCCGCTCAGGAAGACGGAAACGCGCGGCGCCACCAGGAGCGTCATGATGGAGACGATGGCAAGGACGATGATGAGCTCCAGCAGCGTGAAGCCCCGGTTGTCGGAAAACGCCGCCCGGAACCGGGCGGCGATGATGTTAGTCCTGCGCGGCATCTTTCGCGCCGGCGCCTCCGCTCTTCTTGTGGAGCTCCCAGCTGTTGATGTCGTCAGATGTTCCTTCCTGCTTGTCGGGGCCGCGGCTTACGATGTCGTATTCGCGCTCCGCGTCGCCGGGCTGCTTGTAGATGTATTCCTTGCCCCACGGGTCGGCGGGCACTTCGCGCGACTCCAGGTAGGACTTGATCGCTTCAAGGCCGAGCTCCCCTCCGGGATACTCGTCGTGGTCCAGGCGGTAGCGGTCCAGCGCCATCTTGAATACCTGTATCTGCTGCTTCGCCGCGGACACCTTGGCTCTTTCGGGAAGGTCCATGAACCTGGTGTAGACGATGGTCCCCAGGATGCCGATGATGACGATGACGATGAGGAGCTCCAGGAGCGAGAAGCCATCGTCGTTCTTTGCGGCATCGCGCACCTTTCGCAGGTGGTTCAGTATGCGGGTCATGGTTTTTTTCATGGTGGTCTCCTTTCCGGGCGCGGAAACGTTTCCGCGCTTTCTGAATTTTGGCGCGGATACGCATCCGCGCTTTCACCTCACCCCCCGGCCCCCTCTCCCATGAGGAGAGGGGGAGTTTCCGGGAAAAATTTTATTCCCGGAGAAACCCTCTCCTCGCAGGAGAGGGGGCGCGGCGCGCGGGTGAGGTCACTGCACCAGCAGGTTCATCTCGAAGATGGGGAGCAGCACCGACACCACTATGGTGCCGATGGTGATGCCCATGATCACGATGATGACCGGCTCTATCATGCTCGTGAGCCCCGAGATGGTCAGGTCGAGCTCCGTCTCGTAGACGTTGCCTATGTTCAGAAGCATGTCGTCCAGGCGGTCGCTCGCCTCGCCGGCGGCTATCATCCCCAGCACCATCTTGGGTAGGAATTCCGCCTTCGAGAGCGCCGCCGAGACGTTGCTTCCTTCCTTGATGCGCTTCGCGGCGTCCTCTATCTTCCTCTCGATGATGACGTTGCTCACGATCTTTTTCACGATCTCGAACGATTTCAGTATGTCCACCCTGTTGTTCAGGAGGATGCCCAGGTTCTGCGTGAAGCGGAGCACCACCAGCTTGTTGTAGAGCCTGCTGAAGATGGGGACGCGGAGCTTCCATTCGTCCATCTTCTCGCGGCCCGCGGGCGTCTTGATGTACTGGCTGAAATAGTACGCCACGGCTATCCCGGCGATGATCAGCAGATACCAGAAGGACGCCAAAAACGAGCTTATCGCCATGACGATCTGCGTGGGGACCGGGAGGTCCCGCCCCATGTCGGTGAACATCCGCGAGAGGGAGGGGATGATCTTCACCATGAGGAAGATCACCACGGTGAAGGCGAAGAGCACCATGAAGGAGGGATACCAGAGCGCCGCCTGGACCTTCCCCATGAGGATGTTCTTCTTCTCCTCCATGGCGGCCAGGCGCTCTATCACCTGTTCCAGGGAGCCCAGGTTCTCTCCCACGCGCACCATGTTGATGTACATGTCGGAGAAGATGTACCTGTGGCGGAGGAGCGCGTTGGAGAACGACGAGCCTTCTTCTATCTTCCCCTTCACGTCGACGATCACGCGCTTGAAGTTCTGGTTGTCGATCTGCTCCACGATGTCCGAGAGCGACGTGACCAGGGGCATGCCGGCGCCCAGGAGCGTGGAGAGCTGGCGGGAGAAGATGCCCACCTGCTTGGCGCTCATCTTCATGCCGACGTAGTTCACCGCGTCGGCGTAGAGCTTTGCGAGGAATCCCTTCTTTCCGGTGGCCGCGGCGGCCGCCTCCATCTCGTGGCGCGCGATGCGCACCACATAGAGCCCCTGGCCGCGCAGCTTCTGCCGCGCCGCCATCTCCGAGGCGGCCTCTATGTAGTCCGAAACGTTTGTCCCTTTGCTGTTGAGCGCCTGGTACTGGAATACCATGTCAGGAAACCCGTATCACTTCTTCCACGGTGGTGAGCCCCGCGGCCGCCTTGTTGAGGCCGTCTTGCAGGAGCGTGGTCATCCCCTTGCTCACCGCGAACTCCTTGATCTGGTTGGAGTCGGCATGCGCCAGTATCATCTTCCTGATGTCGTTGGTGACTTGAAGGAGCTCGTAGATGCCGAGTCGCCCCATGTAGCCGGTTTTGAGGCATTTCTCGCAGCCCTTCCCTCTGTAGAGCTTCCCGCTTTTCAGGTCCTTCATTTTCAGGCCGAGGTCCTTGAGCATCTTCTGCGACGGCTTGAACGACTCCTTGCAGTGCGGGCAGATGGTGCGCACCAGGCGCTGGGCCAAAAGCGCGTTCACCGACGAGGCGATGAGGAACGGCTCCACGCCCATGTCGATGAGCCTCGTGACGCCGCTGGCCGCGTCGTTGGTGTGGAGCGTGGAAAAGACCCGGTGTCCCGTGAGCGCCGCCTGCACGGCGATCTCGGCGGTCTCCAGGTCGCGGATTTCCCCTATCATTATGATGTCGGGGTCCTGGCGCAGGATGGAGCGCAGGCCGTTGGCGAAGGTGAGGTCGATCTTCGGCTTCACCTGCATCTGGCCGATGCCCGGGATCTGGTACTCGATCGGGTCCTCGACGGTGAGGATGTTCACGTCGACGTTGTTGAGCCGGGAGAGTACGCTGTAGAGCGTGGTGGTTTTTCCGCTTCCCGTGGGCCCCGTCACCAGGATGATGCCGTGGGTCTTGGTGATGAGCTTGTTGTACTCGTCCAGGGACCTCTGGGAAAAGCCGAGCGCGTTCAGGTCGAACGACATGTCGGTCTTGTTCAGGAGACGGAGCACCACGCGCTCGCCGTAGTGCGTGGGGAAGATGGAGACGCGGATGTCGATGTCCTTGCCGCCGATCTTGATCTGGATGCGCCCGTCCTGGGGGAGCCGGTTCTCCGCGATGTTCAGGTTCGCCATGATCTTTATGCGCGATATGATGGCGCCCTGGAACTTCTTGGGCGGCGTGAACATCTGGTAGAGGATGCCGTCGATGCGGAAGCGGATGATGAGCTCCTTCTCGTACGGCTCGATGTGGATGTCGCTCGCGCGGTCGCCCACGGCCTGCTTGAACACGGTGTTGACGAGGCGGATGATGGGCGCCTCGTTCGCCATGTCCATGATGTCCTGGGTCTCGGCAACGGGGCCCGAAAGGATCTCGAACTCGGAGCCCTCCAGGTCCTCGATCACCTCGCCCGCGGTCTCGGCGCCCATGGTGTCGTAGTGGTGCTGGATCACCCGGAGTATCTCGTCGTCGGAGGTGAGGACCGGTTCCAGGTTGTGGTTCGGGTACAGCATCTTCAGATCGTCCAGGGGCTGGATGTTCAGCACATCGGCCACGCCGATGAAAATGGTGCTCTTCGCGACCTTGAAGGGGGCGATCCGGTTCTTTTTCAGGAAGTGGACCGGTATCTTCCCGAAGATGTTGTCGCGGTCGTCGAACTGCAGGCTGCTCTGGTACGGGATGCCGTAGCGGTCCGAGAGGGCGGAGAGGATGTCCTCTTCGGAGGCCATTCCCTTCTTCACCAGGAGCTGGCCCAGGCGGAGGTTGGACCCCTTCTGCGCCAGGAGCGCCTCCTGGAGGTCTTCCTGGGTGATGATGTTCCTGTCCACCAGGATTTTGCCGAGCAATTTGAGCTTCTTTTTCATGGATGATATCAATCGGTTATGTTGAACTCGTAGTTGAGCATCTGCTTGTTCCGCTCCAGGTCCACGGTGATGCGCGAGTCGGTTTTCACCGATTCCCAGAGCTGGTAGAGCTTCTCGGTGCTGTTGATGGGATGCCCGTTGACGCGCTTCACGATGTCACCGGGCCTGGCTCCCAGCTTGTACAGGATGTTATAGGGGCGGATGCGGAATATCTTGTACCCCTCGACCTTGCCGTCCACGCGGTAGGGCCCCGCCCGCATGCCCTGGAGCGCGTTATCCATGTTTTTAAGGACTTTCTGCTGGAGCTCGGCCCTGCTGAGATTCTGCTTCGTGGAGCCGGGGCCCGCGGAAGCGACCTGTTTGAGCTGTCCCTGCCTGGGCTGCTCCTTCACCTTGTCGGCGTAGAGGTCCAGAACGCGGATGTCCTTGTTCAGCTTCAGGTGGACCTTCGAGGAATAGATGCCAGTTATCCGGTACCCGAAGACATCGGCCCCCATCCTGTATATCTTCGCTTCCGGTTCCGACTTTTTCTTGATGAGCGCCCGGGCAACCTGCCAGGGGCCGCTGATGGTCCCCAGCAACTGGAGGTCCCCCTCGCTCACGGAGGGGCCCGCCTGCAGTTGCGCGGGGCCCTCGCCCGACGCCGACGCGACCTTGAAAAAGGTGGAGTCGATCATGGGGCGGTAATCGTTGAACGAGCTAACCCTGCGGACCGAGCGGGCGGCCTGCCTGCCGGACTGGGCGGGCACCACGGTGGGAACGGCGCTGAAGCGGTACACCTGGGTGATGGTGGACGCGAGGACGAAGGAGAAAAACAGCACCGAGGCCGTGTTTATGCTATGGTATTTTATGTTCTGCATCGGCGAAAATCTTCATTATAATGGGGAAATGATCACGTGCCGATGTTACATATCGCACGGAATAAAGCGTTGTCAATGATTAAAATCGCCCGGCGTGAATTTATAAAAGGGAAGCGGGATGACGGGTCCCGGGGTCCCGCGAAGGAACCCCGGAATCATGATTACGCGGCGTAGAGCTCCACGGAGCGGATCGCCGATAGCTGGATCCGGTACTCCCTGTCGTTCTTGTCCCGGATGACTATCTCGTTCTTCACCAGGGCCCTGTTCTTGTTGAGCTCAATGATCTTTCCGTCTTCCAGGTAGACAACGATATCCAGGCCCTTGATGCTAATGTACTTTTTCAGCAGTTTTTTGAAGTTGTTGTTCGCCATGCCATTCCTCCGTCCGGGCGCCCAGGCGGCCGGTCTCTGTTTTTTGCCGTACAGGTCCTTCATGATGCGCGTCCGTGCGGGGAACGTCGTTCGGAGGAGAAATCCTTTTCTTTCCTTTCGAATGGGACCGCGGGGGTGTCCGCGCCGTGAGGCCCCCTTATGTCCCATCATTATTATCGGACAATAGGGTATTTGATTTAGTAAAATTTTTATATATGAATCCAGGCCGGCAGAATTCATGTCATGGGTTACGCGGGGGGCGCGGGACAACCGTAGGGGCACAATACCCCCCGTAGGGGGGTTGCATCAATGGAAAAAGAGTTGCCATAGGGTGGAAACCATCATACATAACCTTCCTGGCCCGCTGGGGGCGATAATCTGTAGCAGGGGAAACGCTCATGAGCAACGAAGCCGGGAATCCGGATCCGAACGCAGTCGACGTGAAGAAGATCATATTGGCGGCGGTTGCCCTCGCCGGGGCTGTCATATCGGCCTACCTCCTGTACATACATTACGTGCCGGCGCCCCGTTCCTCCCTCCTGTTCCGGCTGTGCTCTGCCGGCGTGTTCAACTGCGACCGGGTCAACAGCGGGCGCTACTCGGTGCTTCTGGGATACCCCCTGGCGGCATGGGGGCTCGCGTTCTATGCCGTGACCCTGCTCTTTGCTCTCTTGCGGGAGGCCTCCGGGGCCGGCATGAAAAGCGCCCTGTCGGCGCTCCTCCTCTGGATGACGGGCGCCGCCGCGCTGGCGGTCCTGCCGCTTTTCATCATATCGAGCTTCGTCATCAAGGCCTTCTGCCTGTACTGCGTCGCCGCCTGGACCTGCAATATCGCGCTCTTCGCCCTGATGTACCGGATAGTGGCCGGTGAAGGCATGGACCTCCGCGAGCTCCATGGCGCCGCCCTCGGTTTTTTCAGGGAGAGCGGGGCCAATTTCTTCCACATCCTCTTTCTCATTGCTTCCGTGACCCTGGTGGTCCTGTGCGTCATCTTCGCGGCAACCGCGTTCCGTCAGCAGAGGGAGATCGTGAACATCCGGGAGGGGGCGCGCATGGAGGAGCGGGCCGTCGACGATTTTCTCCGCAGCCGCCCGGCGCGCATCGACTACTCGGGGCTTCCGGTGTACCACGGGGACCCGAAGGCGAAGGTGGCGGTGCTGGAGTATTTCAACTTCGACTGCGGCGTCTGCCGCACCGCATCGCCCCTGATGAAGTCGATAGTCGACCGCTATCCCGGGAAGGTGAAGCTCTACCTGAAGCACTATCCCCTGGACGGGCGGTGCAACAGGCACGTGGGCGGGGAGGGCGACGGGCTCTCGTGCCGGGCGTCCCTCGTGGCCATGGCGCTCCAGCGGAGCGCGCACTACGCGGCCTACGTTGGGCACATCATGACGAAACGCGAAAGGCTGAGCAGGGAAATGATCATCGCGGCGCTGCGGGAGATCGACATGGACGCGGAGAAGCTGGGAAACTACATGGACGAGCGCGCCGCGGAGAAGGCCCTGGCCGCGCAGGTGGATTCCGCCGCCGCCCTGGGGATAGAGGGAACGCCCACGTTCGTGGTGAACGGAAAGCTCCTTCCCGCGGGCCTGCCGCCCGCGCACTTCCTGGACAGTGTGATACGGATGGAGATAGACCGGGTGTACGGGGGCCGGTGAAGGCGCGTCATTCCTCGAGCCTGAACTGCTCGATGAGCGAGTGGAGCTTCGCGGACTTGACGTTGATCCCCTCCGCCGCCTGGT
>JAGODF010000180.1 GCA_017998375.1 Spirochaetota bacterium | reverse complement strand
CCTGGATACATGTCCTTCAGTTGCGGCACTTCACGTTTCGTGGTTACATGCCTGTGACATGCAGGGTACTTCGCGACTTTCTTTTCCGCTAAAGAAAGTCGCGAAGTACCCTGCATGTCACAGGCATGTAACCACGAAACGTGAAGTGCCGCAACTGAAGGACATGTATCCAGGTGAAGCAGCGGAATGAAGAAATGAACGAGTTGCCGATCTGGTGAAACAATCGATGGATGTCCGTATCATCCCTGCGAAAGCGGGTATTCGTTATGCATGAAATTATTTTCCGGAGGTCTTCCATGTGTTGTAACAGGTCATTTTTCTCACGCGCCGCTGTCTGCGGAGTCATATCATCCTGCCTTCTCCTTGCCTCGTGTTTTCTCACCCAGACCCGAGACACCCTGCCGCCGGATTCCGAGCCGTTCACCGGCATGATTGACATCGGCAGCTCCCGCGAGGGAACGCTCCAGGGCGGCGGGAGGACCTACTTTACCGTCGAAGTCAGCACGATGGCGCGCGTCACCGTTGAGGCGGACTCGCTCGGCTCGGCCTGCGACCCGATCCTCGAGTTGCAGGACTCGCTGGGGCGGATCCTGGCCCGCGACGACAACAGCGGCGGCAGGCTGAACGCGCGGCTCACGGTGCCGCTGGCCCCCGGGCGCTACGCCATCATCCTGAACAACAACGCGCCCTCCGCGGGATCGTGCAGGCTTTCGGTGCGGCAGGAGGCGGGAGCGGCAGGCGGGCAACAGCAGGCAGTGCAGCTCAGGCCGCCCGTCTCGCAGGGAAGGATCGCCATCGGCGAGACACGGGAAGGGAACCTCGGCCAGGGCGAACAGCACGCCTGGGCATTGACTATCACCCAGCCGAAGCAGATCACCGTGGACCTGGCGAAGGGCGCGGGCTCGCAGCTCGACACGTACCTGAAGCTCCTTGACGCCCAGAACAACACTATCGAGGAGAACGACGACGCCGGCGGCAGCACCGACTCGCGCATCTCACGGGAACTGCAGGCCGGCACCTATACCATTATCGCCCTGCCGTATGGCGCTTCCGCCGGCGGCTACCGGCTCGCGGTGTCCGAGGGGATACCCCAGGCGGCCGTCGTCGAGAGAAAGAACGTGGGGAAGGGGGAGCTCGCAATTGGCAAGAGGACCGACGGATTCATGGCCCCGGGCGAGAACCATGTCTATTCTCTCAAGCTCGCGAAGAAAGAAAACCTCGCCATCGACGCGAACCGCGTGACACAGGGGACCGATCCCATGTTGGAGCTCCTGGGGCCCGGCGGCGAGAGCATCGCGAAAGACGATGACGGCGGCGGGGAGCGTAACGCGAGCATCGTGCGCGGCCTGGAGAAGGGCGACTACCGCGTGATCGTGTCGGGCTACGGCAACACGGGGGGCGCGTACCGGCTCTATGTGAACCGCGTGCATATCGAGCCGCAGAAGCACACCACCATCGAGCCGGGCGCCGTGCGCGAGGCGTACCTCGGGCCCACGGACCAGCACCGCTACACGTTCACCATGAAGAAGCAGGCGATGGCCGAGATCAACCTGAAGAGCGCGGACGGCCAGCTCGATCCGATGCTGGAGTTGAAATCCGCCGACGGACGCGTGATCGGGCAGGACGATGACGGCGGCGGGAACCGCGATTCGAAGATTGTACAGTACCTGGAGCCGGGCGAGTACGCCCTGACGGCGAAATCGTACCAGGGCTCGGCGGGGAACTACGCGCTTTCGCTCGCCGTCACCGACATCCGGCCGCAGGAGCACACCGGCATATCGACGGGAGTGACGCGGGAAGGATGGGTGTTCCCCGGCAAGATACACAGCTATGATTTCCGCGCGGCGAAGCAGGCGCTTTACCAGATAGACGCGGTCACCGGCGACGGGCGCTTCGATCCGATGCTTTCGCTGTCCGATGCGCAGGGGCAGGCGCTGGGCAACGACGACGACGGCGGCGGCGGCAACAACGCGCGGATCATCAAGGAGATGGCGCCCGGCTCCTATAGAATAGGCGTCATGGGCTACGGTGGATCCTCCACGGGCAAGTACCTTCTTTCGGTGAGGGAGATCGAGACCAGGTCGATACGCGACGGCGAGAGCCGCGGCGGCACCCTGGAGGACGGCGGCACCCACGTTTACGCCTTCGACCTGCGCGAAAAGGGGCTGGTGACCATCGACGGCAGGCGCGCCGACGCGTCGCAGATGGATCCCTTCCTCACGCTGATCTCATCGGCGAAGGGGGTCGTCGCCAGGGACGATGACGGCGGCGGGGAGACCAACGCGAAGATCACCGGCATGCTGGAGGCAGGACGGTATTATATCGCCCTCACGAGCTACACGAAAACAGGCGGCGGCTACACCGTGTCCCTGGAGAGGAAGGACGTGCCGCCTCCCGTCGACGCGATGATAACCGTGGGCGACCGGCGCCAGGGCGCGATACTCTATCCCGGGCAGCGCGACCGCTACACCTTCACGGTCGCTTCGGCGGTGACGCTCACGCTCAACGCCCTGGCCGACAACTCGCGGCTGGATACGTTCCTGGAACTCTACGACGCCCAGGGCGTTATGCTGAACAGCGATGACGACGGCGGGGGCGGCACTAACTCGATGATACGGATGCGTTTCGAGGCGGGCACCTACTCGGTGGTGGTGCGGAGCTATAACAACACCACCGGGGCCTACGTCCTGGCGGTGCAGCAGTAACGCGACGGGCCGGGAGGCACGCCATTATAAAGTTTCTCAAAAGGCTGATACTCGGTCTCCGTCTGGAAGGGGAGCGGGACTCGTATCCCGAGACCTTCCGGGAGGAGCTGAACTACCAGTGCGGACGCGTGCTGAACTTCGCCAGCCTCATCACGTTCGGCTGGCTGCCGTACATCCCCATCGACAGGGCGCTCCATCCCGGTGAGCCGCTCATCCTGGTGCTCAGGGTGTGCTTCCCGGTGATGGGGGTCTTCCTTCTCCTACTCCGGACGGTCGACTACTTCCGGAAACGCAGCCTCTACCTCCTCGTGTTTTACGGCGCCTACATGGCGGTTTCCACGGCGGTTCTCACGGGCCTCACCGCCGGGGACCCCGCATACGTCGGCGGCTACATCTTCATCATCACCCTTCTGGCACTGGCCCCGGTGCGGAAGAGGCACGCGTACGCGATACTCGCGGTGTCGCTGGCCGCGTTCTTTATGGTGGGTTTTGCCAAGGGCATGCGATTCGACGGGCCGCGTGCGCGCTACAGCCTGAACGACGTCATGGCGGCGGCGGTGGTCGCCTCAATGTTCATCTTCATCCTGGACAGTATCCGATACATGAGCTGGAGGAAGTCCAAGACCATCGAGCTCAACCAGACGATCATCGTCGGGCAGAGGGACCAGCTGGAGCAGCAGATCAACCTCGCCGGCGAGCTCCAGAAGAAGCTTCTTCCCATGCGGCTGCCCGAAGTGGAGAACGCCTCGGTGCACTTCGCCTACCGCCCCATGATGGGCGTGGGCGGCGACTTCCTGGACATCAATTACGCCTGGGAGCGGCGCGGCCTGGGGCTTTTCGTCTGCGACGTTTCGGGGCACGGGGTCGCCGCGGCGTTCATTTCCTCGATGGTGAAGATGGCCCTGGCGGGATGGAACGACTACCTGGAGCGTCCTTCGGAGATGCTCGTGCGCCTCTACGGCGCTCTCTCGGGGAAGATGGGTGCCCATTTCGTGACCGCATCCATCTGTTACCTAGACCTGAACACCGGCCTGCTGCGGATCGCCGGGGCGGGGCACCCTCCCGCCATGGTCGCGCGGGCGGGCGGGGAGCTGGAGTTCTTCAGGCCCAGGGGAAAGATCATCAACGACATCATGCCGCCGGACTATTCGGTCACGGAGACCCGGCTGGGCAGGGGCGACAAGCTCATCCTTTACACCGACGGCATCACGGAATGCTTCGGCGAGAACAGGAACATGTTCGGCGAGGAGGAATTCATCGCCCTGGTGAGGGGGAACCGGGAGCTTCCGCCCGGCGACCTGTGCGCCAGGATCATGGAGGCGCTCCGCGACTTCGTGGGGAAGGGCTCGTTCAAGGACGATATCACCCTGCTGGTGACCGAATTCACGGCCGAGGTCGCGGAAGCGGCGGCACTGGAGGAAGGGACCATCGCCTGAAACAAGGTAGGGTGATTTCGCAGTTTGGGTATATCAGTGGACTCTCAGCAGTCCTTCCACTGATAGGTCTTCATCAACATCCTCCCAGCAGACTCCCTGACCCTTCCCGACAAGACGCCAGTTCTTTCGCTGCTGGGGAGTTGCGTTCATGAGCCGGGGAAAATACGCGATTGGGACACTGATGATCCTGCCGTCCTGCAGGAACACGGTGAGCATCTCATTGTCTATCTTGACGTCCGTGGCAAGAGCCGAGAACTGTTGGTCATTTGATAAAGTATTCATTCCATTTTTCCTCGATCAATGTCTGACATTCAAAAAGCACTTCCAGTATCTTCCGCAATTCACTTGGTTTGAATCCCTCGTTGCGGGCAAGCTTGATTGGCTTAATCCAGAATTTTGCCACACTTCCCGCTTTTTCAACATGGATGTGAACTGGCTCAAGACCCTCATTGCTGTAAAAGAAATATCGGAATCCGTCCCTTGTCAATATAACTGGCATAGCCCTTCCAGATCCAAATCCGCAACAGTAATCGTTTGTATACTGGGACCATTGCGGAATGGTCAATTGTTTTTTTACTCCTCCCCGCCCGGCTTCTCCTCCTGGAGGAACGCCTTTATCTTCCGCTTCATCGAGTCCGGGAGCTTGATGCCCACGGTCTTCAGGCGGTTCACGTACTTCTCGAAAGACTGGAGGTAGCGCGTGTTGGAGACGAAGATCTTGAAGTAGGAGCGGATGCTCCCCTCCAGCTCCATGCGGAACTCGATGTCGGCGTTCAGCATGTCCTCCACGGGAGCTATCACCCTGTAGTTGATGGTGCGGCAGATCGACCTGTAGGCCACGAAGCGCTGGGTCACCTCGCACTCGTAGTTCTTCTCGCGGATGCTCTTCTCCACCACGTTCAGATCGATGCAGTCCAGGATCTCGAACTTGTACTGCCCGCCCAGCGCCTCCTCGATGATTGCGCGCGTCTTCTGGTATTTTCCGCAGCTGGTGTGCATGTCCGCGCAGCCCGTGTCGCAGCGCATGTAGAGCACCAGGTCTATGTCCGAGCTCGGCTGCGCCTGCCCCACGTTCACGGACCCCACGACGTCCAGCGCCACGTCCTCCAGGCGGTCCTCGTACTTCTTCAGCGCCTTCTCCAGCGAGTCCAGGCGCTCCTCGGTCTCGGCGGTCTGGAAGGTCTTGAAGAACTGCTTGATCTCCTTGAAGAGCACTATCTCCGGTATGTGGGAATACTTCTTCACCTTCGTGTCCAGGTTCTCGTAGCGCCTGAGCGCGTCGTACCGCGCCGCGTCGATGATGTGCTCCCGCCAGTCGCCGTTCTCCGGCACGTACTCGGCCACGTCGTGAACGCGGTCCTCGACGATCTTCCTGAACAGGACCTGCGTCACGCGCTCGCCGTCCATCTCCACCTGGTGGAAGAAGCCGCCCTCGTGGACGTCGCCGGTGAGGAGCGTCACCTCGCCGAAGTTCGAGGGATTGAGGTAGACGGTCCCCTCCACGGCCCTGAAGCCCCACTGGTTGTGGATGTGCCCCGTGAGGCAGAGCCTCACGGGATTGTTGTCGCAGAAGGTGCGGAGCGCCGGTGAGCCGGAGGGGCCGGCCGGGGTGATCCAGTCGTGGATGCCGTGCGCCGGCTGGTGCGACACGATGATGTCCGGTTTTACGGCCTTCAGGAAGAGGTACATCTCGTTCTTCCGGTCGTCGGTGCCGATGCCGGCGCGATAGTTCACCACGTAGCGCTCGGGGATCCCGGCGGTGAAGATGTCGGCCCCGCCGTAGCCGGCGATCCTCATCTCCTCCACCTGGTACCAGTGGAGGTGCAGGTCGCGCTCGTGGAGCGCCGTGTACTTGAGGTCCATGTCGTAGTTGCCCGGAAGGCAGAAACAGCGCGAGCTCGGCTTGGTGAGGATCATGTTCTCCAGCACCTTGTACTTCTGCTGCATCACGCGGCGGGCCCGGATGGTGTACTGCTGGTACTTCGTGCCCTTGTCCTCCATCTCGGGAGTGAGGTCGGGCAGGTCCATCAGCTCGTCGACGAAGTCCTCCACCGGGATGTCCTTCCGGTCCATCCTGCGCTGGAGGCCGTGGAAGAACGTCTGCAGCTCGTGGTAGCGGATGGCCGTGTCCATGTTGTAGAAGGGGATGTCGATGAGGTCGCCGGCGATCACGTACACGTCGGCGATGGTTTCGTACAGGAGATCGCGGACGCGCTCGAAGGCGCCGTGGATGTCGGTGAGATAGATCAGGCGCATGGTGGAATCGTATCATCCTCCGCAATGTGCGCGTAACGACTGGGAGGATGATACATCCCTACGGGGATTTGTCAATTCCATTGCGGGGCCTCCCTTCGCGGCTCCGCACGATACTCATCAGTCGCCCTTGATACGCTTCGATTCCTTCAGCATCAGGCTGAGGACGATGATCACCAGCGAGAGGACGATGAAGCCCACCATGAACGGGGTGAGCGAGATCTCGTTCGACGCGCGGGTGGCGTCCGCGAGCGCCTCGACGCTTATGTTGCCCAGGAGCGCCATCAGGGTGATGAAGATCGTGCCGGATATCTGTCCCCCGAGCACGATCATCCCCTGCGATACGGTCTCGGGCGCGGGGTGGCTCACCTCTGCGGCGTACTGGTACCCGAGAGGCGCCGCGGCCATGAAGAAGAATCCGAAGATGGAGCTGGAGATCAGGAGCGGGACGTAGCCGGTGCAGAAGGTGAGGCCCATCAGGCCCGGGAAGAGGCCAGCCCCGCACATCATGAAGAAGAATTTCCGCTTGCGGAGCCGGTCCGAGATCGGCGGTATCACGATCGCGCCGAGGATGCCGGCGATCATCATGATGGCGCCCACGTTCCCCGCCTCGTTTCCCCCGACCGCATAGCCCTTCGTCGCGAGGAGCAGGTCGATGAACGTGGAGATGGTGTTGAAGATCCCCATCCCGATGAAGAATATCGCCAGCAGGAGCAGCATGTCCTTCTGCTTGAACATATGGCGCATCCCCGATTTGATATCGAATCTCTCGCTGTCGGCCTCGCTGTGGGGCGGCGTGGGCGGCCTGTCCCTGACCAGCAGGATGAAGATCACCGCGGACACCAGGGACGCGATGCCGTAGGCGTTGAGCATCCCCTTGACGGCCGCCATGTCGAGATGCACCGCCTCGGCGGCCATGAACGACTGCGCCAGCGGCTTGGTCACCGCCATGGCGACGATGATCCCGACGAACTGCGCGAGCACCGTGATGCCCGAGGCGGTGGCCCGCTCGTTGATGGGGAACCACTCGGCCGCCACCTGGGTGATGGCGTTCAGTATGAACGGCTGCGCCACCGCGAGCGCGAACTGCGAGATTGCCACCATGGTGTAATCGTCCGCGTAGACGCCGCGCAGGTAGCCGAAGACGCCGGTGATCACCGCGCCTATCCCCACGCCGACGCGGATGCCGTAGCGGTCGATCAGGTACGACGCCGGCATGCTCGCGAAGATGTACACCACCATGAACGACATGGAGAGAAGCACTATCCAGAAGGCGCTTTTGTTGTACAGCGCCATACAGTCGACGGTGATGGGCGCGAAGACGATCCAGTTCAGCTGGACTATGGCGTTGATGAGCGCGAAGGCGGCCAGGACCACCCAGCGGTAGCCGTACACTTTGAAGTGAGTATCGTTCATATCGGTTCCGAACCTCTTTGTAAGTGGTGGGATAGATTATGAGCGGATACTCACTTTATTCCATAAAAAAGTATAGTAGAATTTGAACCACGAGGAAAAAAAGTAATGCATGATACCGGCGGCTCCCCGGATGCGATTGTCCGGCGGTTTTACAGGATGGGGCTGATACAAAAGCCCGGAATCGAATGATCCCGGGCTCATTGGGGTACGACTGATGCCGCGCGCCCCGATCAGGCCTTGACGGATGGTTTCCTGTACAGAACCGACAGCACGAAACCGATCGCGAGCAGCCCCGCCGCCGCGAAAAGCGCCCCCTGGAATCCCCCGGTCGACTTCTTGATCGCCGAGAAGATGAAGGGACCGGCGACACCGGCGGCTCCCCACGCGGTCAGGATGGCGCCGTAGACCCTGCCGATATACTTCGGGCCGAACGCGTCGGCCGCGAAGGCCGGCATGGTGGCAAAGCCACCGCCGTAGCAGGCCAGCAGATAGCAGGCGGTGATCATGAAGAGATAGTAGCTGCTTATCACCTGCATGCCCACGAGAACATAGAGCACCGCCTGGGTGACGAACATGATGGCGAAAACC
>JAGODF010000179.1 GCA_017998375.1 Spirochaetota bacterium | reverse complement strand
CCATAGGCCAGAAGGCTTCGACGGTTGCCGCGGTGGTCGAGAAGCTTGAGCAGGAAGGCGCGATGGGGTATACCATCGTTGTCAACGCCAGCGCCTCCGACCCGGCGCCGATGCAGTATATCGCCCCATACGCCGGCACCGCCATGGCGGAATACTTCATGTATGAAAAGGGCCGTCACACCCTCTGCGTGTACGACGACCTTTCCAAGCAGGCCAACGCATACAGGCAGCTCTCTCTGCTCCTCCGGAGGCCCCCGGGACGTGAAGCGTATCCCGGCGACATTTTCTACTGCCATTCACGCCTTCTCGAAAGGTCCGCGAAGCTTTCCGACGAGCTCGGAGGCGGTTCGCTTACGGCGTTGCCCGTCATCGAGACGCAGGAAGGTGAGGTTTCGGCGTACATCCCGACGAACGTCATCTCCATTACCGACGGTCAGATTTACCTGCAGCCCGGCCTCTTCGCTTCCGGTATCCGTCCGGCCGTCGACGTGGGTATTTCCGTGTCGCGCGTGGGAGGCAATGCCCAGACCAAGGCGATGAAGAAGTACGCGGGTTCCCTCCGTCTCGACCTTGCGCAGTTCCGCGAACTGGAGGCTTTCGCCCAGCTGGGAACGGAACTCGACGCCGCGACCCAGGCCCAGCTTGAGCGGGGCAAGAGGCTTGTCGAGATCCTCAAACAAAAGCAGTACGTGCCCATGTCGGTATCGGATCAGGTAATGATGATCTTCGCCGGTACACAGGGCTATCTTGACAAGGTTCCCGTCGAGAAGGTGAAGGATTTCGAAACGCAGTTTCTGAAGCATGTCAACGAGCAGCATTCGGAGCTTCTTGACGATATCCAGAAGTCCGGCCAGCTTACCAATCTTGAGAAGGCTCAGAAGGTCTGCGCGGATTTCGCCGAGAATTACAGGTCCAAGCTGTAAAAGAAGGATACACGGGCAGGTAGAAGCGCATACTACTAGTGGAACAGGGAACGAACCGTGGCAACGCAACGTGAAATAAAGAAACGAATCAACTCCGTGGCCAGCACCAAGAAGATTACCAAGACCATGGAGATGGTATCGACCTCGAAAATGAAGAAGATGCAGGACCGGCTGCTCAAGACACAGCCCTACTCATCGAAGATCGACAGGATGATAGCCCACATCAGGGATACGGCAGTCGAGGACGTCTACGACCCGCTGCTCCTTGAAAGGCCCAATCCCAACAGGATAGTCCTCCTGTCCGTAACCGGCAACAGGGGACTCTGCGGCGGTTTCAACACGAACCTGCTCGATGAAACCATGAAGTTCAAGCAGAAGCTGACCATCGAAGAAGGGCGTGAAGTGCTGTTGTACGTCTTCGGCAAGAAGGGAATCAACTACTTCAAGTTCATCAAGGAGCCCCTCTACAAGGCGCTCCCGAACCCGGAAGACAAGATTACATTCCCGGATGCCATGAAGCTCGGCGATGAGCTTATCAACCTCTTCGTATCGGGGGAGGTAGACGAGGTCCATCTGGCGTACACGAAGATCGTATCATCGTCGTCACAGAAGCCCGCGATCATGAGGCTCCTTCCCATCACCACCGAGGATTCGGACGTGGTGGACAAGGCCGCGGAATTCAAGCTTGATTACATCTTCGAGCCCAATCCGTACAAGGTGCTCTCTTCGCTTCTCCCGCTCTACGTGAAGGTGAAGCTCTACACCTGCATACTTGAATCTGGTTTTTCCGAACAGTTCGCGCGCAGGGTCGCAATGAAGAACGCGACCGACGCGGCGACCGACATGGTCCGCGAACTCACAATACGGTACAACAGGGCGCGTCAGGCCAAGATTACCAATGAAATCGCTGAGATTGTTGGTGGTGCGGCAGCACTCATGTAGAATGACGTCCTGGGAATATAGCAAGTTATCTCTAAGTTTGTAAGGGGTATATTATGAGTAAGAATACTGGCAAGGTCGTACAGGTTATCGGATCCACGCTTGACGCCGAGTTTCCGGAAGGAAATCTGCCTGAGATTTATAACGCTCTCAACCTCGAAACCGAGGTCATGGGACAGAAAATCAAGATAGTGTGCGAAGTGCAGCAGCACCTTGGCGGAAACAGGGTGCGCGCGGTTGCGCTCGCCTCGACCGACGGCATCCGCCGCGGTACTGACATCGTTGATACCGGCGCTCCTATCTCGGTGCCCGTGGGCGAAGAAACCCTGGGAAGGATTTTCAATCTCCTGGGTGAGCCCGTGGACAAGAAGGGCCCGGTCACTGCGAAGGAGAAGCGTCCCATCCACCAGGATCCACCGAAATTCGACCAGCTTGTACCGAAGGCCGAGATTTTTGAAACCGGCATCAAGGTTATCGACCTCCTGGCCCCCTACATCAAGGGCGGAAAAACGGGTCTCTTCGGCGGCGCGGGCGTGGGCAAAACCGTCGTCATCATGGAGCTCATCAACAACGTGGCGCAGCAGCACGGCGGATTTTCCATGTTCGCGGGCGTGGGCGAGAGGACCCGCGAGGGGAACGACCTCTGGCTTGAGATGAGGGAATCCGGCGTTATCAACAAGGCCTGCCTCGTGTACGGCCAGATGAACGAGCCCCCCGGAGCCCGTTTGAGGGTTGCCCTGAGCGCCCTGACGATGTGCGAGTACTTCCGTGACCTTTCCGGTAAGGACGTGCTTCTTTTCATCGACAACATTTTCCGGTTCTCCCAGGCCGGTTCCGAAGTGTCGGCCCTTCTCGGCCGTATGCCTTCCGCGGTGGGTTACCAGCCGACGCTGGCAACCGAGATGGGGCAGCTGCAGGAGCGGATTACCTCCACGAAGAACGGTTCCATCACGTCGGTGCAGGCGATCTACGTTCCCGCTGACGACCTTACCGACCCGGCGCCGGCAACGGCGTTCATCCACCTCGACGCGAACACGGTTCTTTCACGGCAGATCGCCGAGAAGGGGATTTACCCCGCGGTTGACCCCCTGGAGTCGTCGTCCAGGCTCCTCGCCCCGGAACTCGTGGGCCAGGATCATTACGACGTGGCCATGGACGTGAAAAGGATACTCCAGCGTTACAAGGACCTCCAGGACATCATCGCCATCCTCGGCATGGAAGAGCTTTCAGAAGAGGACAAGCTCCTCGTCCAGAGGGCGCGCAAGATCGAGCGATTCCTTTCGCAGCCCTTCTTCGTCGCGGAGCAGTTCACCGGTTTCCAGGGCAAGTACGTGAAGCTTGACGAGACCATAAGGAGCTTCAAGGGTCTAATCAGCGGCCAGTACGACGAGCTTCCCGAGCAGGCCTTCTACATGGTGGGCGGCATAGAGGAAGCGGTGGAAAAGGCGAAGAAATTACAATCGGGTAAATAACAATGGCTCTCAAAATAAACTGCACCGTGCTGACGCCCGACAGGATACTCTACGAGGGGGCGGTGGACTTCGCGGTGGTTCAGGCCTATGACGGCGAGCGGGGTTTTCTCTACAACCACATACCGCTCATGTCGGAGCTCGGTTACGGCATGGTGAGGCTTTACAGTGGGGACAAGGTCGAGTATCTCCAGGTTGAAGGCGGCCTGGTGGAGATCAGGAACAATGAGCTCATCGTTCTTGCCGAAAACGCCCTGAAGAAAGAGGAGCTTTCGGCTGACGATATCAGGAAGACCCTCGGCGACCTCACTTCCGCGGAGAGACCCGCGGACCAGAGGGAACGGTTCCTCATGCAGATCGAGATCGACAAGCTCAAGAGCAGGCTTAAGGTCGCGTCGGTGCAGAAGTAGGCATTGCAACAGGTGAATAATGGAAGGGCGTCCCGAAGGGGGCGCCCTTTTTGCGTTTATCCGTACTGACGGGTAACCGGAAAAATTGTTGCGCGGCGGCGGGGGAAGTGAATAACTATTGAAGTATATCCGAGGCGCGGGTCGATAATTACAACAGTATAATGGGTTTTCGCTGAATTGGAGTAAATTCCGCGGAAAATTGTCGCATTTCCATCAGTACCAGTATATTATATATACCGTTCCCGCGCTTGTGTAATGGTCCGGGACCTGAACTATTTGGAATAATATGACGAATCGCGCAATAATGTCATGAAGCAGCCCCGGGGAACAATCAGGGAGCGCGGCAGCGCCGATGACTTGTCGCTGGATGATATCATCATCGAGGATATGAGCGCTGGTACCGCCGAACCCGCCGTCCTGCCTGACGCCGCAGCAGAGGTATCGGCGGACCTGCATGTTGAGGCGTTGCCCTCGGAATCGATAAGTATCATTGGTGAACAAAATAATGATTCTCCAGATACGCCTGTCCGCGTCGATACCGGCGGCATCCTCGACCTTGAATCGCTGACGACAGAAATCGACCGCATCGACAGGGTTGTGCCGGAAAAACGTACATCGCCCGCGGTACCGTATGATCATGGAGACAAGGAGAATACCGCGGCGCTGGAGGATTTCAGCGATGTCCGCGAAATAAATCTTGATGACGTCATGGGGCACCCGGCGCGGGATGGTGCCCAGCCGGTGCAACAAGCAGCTCGGGTAGAAAAAACCGGAGAAACGCACAACGGCGGCGAGGATATCCCCTACGACCTCATTGACGACGAGTTCATAATACTCGAAGACGAACGCGGGGATCACGTCTCCATGTCTGTCGCCGAGGGCGCGGACGGTACGGTTCGGGGCGATGTGCCTCCGGAAGATGTGCTTTCCGGTTTTGCCGTTGGCGATGACGCGATTGCGGGATCAATCATAGATGAAAACCTGGTAACGGAGAAGAAACCAGCTCAAAAGCCCGTGCCGCAAAGGAAGAGTGGTGAGCTGACAATCCAGATCCCCGAGAAGGTACGGAAAAACCTTCCGAAAAATTTCAGGATGAGCGACCTGACCCCGGTGGATCTTGCCGAAGCCGAGCAAATCGCGAGAGAGGATATCCTCCTCCTGAAGGAAGAAGACCTCATCGAGGAGCTTGACGCCATTGACCTGGTGCCGCTGGACGAGGAGCCGAACGCGGGCGAAATTCCCGTATACGAGGATGATACCTCCTTTGAGTCATCCGGGGAAGATTTAGCCGGTGAAGTGGAAAGCTCCACTGGCGTGGGGAATCGGGAAAGTGCGGGTGAAGTAACCGTACCTGCGGTTGAAGTTGTGGAAGTTGAGGAAGTAATTGAACCAGTGGCGGAAACCGCCGATCTGGCGCACGAGACTGTTGCCGTTTCGAAATCCGTGGACCGAACCGCGGAAGATATTCCCGAATTCAAAGCGCCTGTGAATATCATTGACGAGACCGAGACGCCTGTTGTGGAAGGACGTCCCGAAGCACATGCCCGTCCAATCCTTCTGGAGGAAGAAAATCTGCCCGCGGCGGATACGGAAGCCATAAGCGTGGAAGAGGAGAAGGCGATTGAAATCGATGCACTTTCGGAAATGCCCGAATCGACTCGCGGGGAGAAGATGGCCCCTGGTGATGGCGCTCACATTCAGTTAACTGCCAGGCCCGTGTTTGAAACGCCACGGCCGCTTGAACCGCAACCAGCCGCCATTGATATGCCCCGGATTACAGTGAGGGAGAGCATACCCGAGGGGCTCGCCGCACGCGTCGGGGAAAAGAATATATACATCATCGATGACGTGGCAGTGGAAAAGGAGATACAGCAAAGCGAAAGCATTTTCGAGGAGAATAACCTGGAGAAGATCACTTCCGGCATGGTGGAGGTGGTGGAGGGAGAATCGAAATATCTGCGGGAGGCCAGTACCGAGGAAGACCAGGACCAGATTGCCGCCATCATGAGCGGTACGGCACTTGCTTTTGAGGACCTGCTGATAGACTTCGAGGACGAATACAAGTTTAGTGATGATGAAACCGGCTTCATAGACAGTTCCTTCGTATCGGACGCGTTCCTGAAGTACGACAGCGCGGAGGTGGGCATGGATCCCCGGCGTAAGCGCGCCAAGGATACCATCGCGCTGGAAATATTCGGGCTTGCGGATCACGAGATTTCTGATATTGAAAACGGTGTGTTTGCCAGGGACTTCAAGGGCATAGACCTCACGGAAGTTCCGCGCGCCGCAAAGCCGGGACTTGACCAGGCGCCGGAAGATTATCAGCTTTCGCGCAAATACGCGTACCTGGGAAGCTCCGCGGAGAACATGAACAAGGCCGAGAAGGCCAGTGTCGAGGAGGACCTCACCGGCGCGGAAGCGGTGATATTCGAGGAAAACGCGGACGATATCCGGAGGATTCTGGCGAATTACAGGAAAAAGAGGAAGGCCCCGGCCGGCGGAGTGCAGGATATCAGCGACGAGATCGTCATCATCGAGGATAGCGGTGACGTGGAAAGGTTCGCGGGTACCGTGTCCAGCGAAAAGCGGCAGAACATCAAGGCTCTCCTGAAATACCTCGACGGGCTCTTTGAAAAGCTTCCGGAAGACGTCATACGCAGGTTCGCCGATTCCGAGTACTACAACCTCTACGTGAAAGTCCTCAACGAACTGGACCGGTAATATATGGGACTTCTAGAAAAAGCGCTGAAATATAAATCGGAGATAAACCGCCAGGGACGGGAGACCCTCATTGACCGCATCCAGGGACCCGCGGAGACAGACCTCATCCACGATGACGACTCCACGGCCGGGCCGAGAACGCCGCGGCTTACTTCCATCGAAGCCGCTGATGATGGGGTAGAGACGGGGCGGCCTCCGGTGACGGAAAGCGACGGCGATGATATCATGCAACTCGACGAATCCCTGCTTCACGAACTGGACACGGGAGAGGCTCCGGAGAAAAGTCCGGACAGGCCCATCATCCTGGATGACCTTGACGGGGAGGCCGTAAAGGCCGAAACGGCCGGGGATGATATTTTCAGCCTGCCCGAAGAGGACACCACGCCACCGGAAGAGATACTAAAGCAGCAGCAAACAGCAACCGAGAGGAAGACGCGGGACCGCGAGTACCCCGGGACCGAAGAGGATGCCGCGGTTCCTGCGGAACCCGGGGGATACCGGCTCTCGCCGGAGGATCCTTTTGGCAAGGAAGACGAACCGCTTTTGGGCGCCCCGAAAAAAGGGGCCGGTACGGTCACGCGCCCCGCGGCAGTGCCCGAAGTCAAGGAGGTGTCGATGGCACACGCTCTTGAAGATAACTTCCCTGAACCGGAAATCCCGGCGGAGGGTCCTGAAACGCGCGAAACCGCGGGACAGCGCGAACGGCAATCGAAGCGGGACAAGCGTTTCCAGGACTTCCTCGTCCTCTATGAAATCGGCAAGGAGATACTCAGATCCGAAAACAGGAAGGAACTCTATGACGTGGTGCTCTTTTCCATTATGGGACAGATCGGAGCGTCCTCCTCATCCATAATGGTCGGTGACCCGGCCAACGACCAGCGCTGGATCATAGGCGACTCCAGGGGCGTCACCATCCGGAACAAGAAGCTCTATTTCGACGTCTCGGAGGGGATCGTCTCCAGCGTCATCGGAAGGAAGGAGATAATCGACCTCGACGAGTTCAAGGAAAAACCGCAGTTCAGCGACGAATACTACAAGTTCGTTTCCGTGGATGCCCGCCTCCTTTCTCCCTTGAGTTACGGCGGGACCATCATTGGCGCAATTGTACTCGGCGAGAAGCTTACCATCGGAGACTACTCGGAGGAAGAGAAGGACTTTATATCAGCGGTTTCGGAAATCACCGCCATCGCGCTGCACAAGGTGAATCTGATAGAGAAACTCCTGGAGGAAAACGCCCAGCACAGGACCGAGCAGGAGTATATCAAACACGTTGAGAGCTTCAAGGCGAGGATCGTCAGCGACGTGAGCATGAAACGCCTGGACGAGATCATCTCCGCGGAGTTCGGCGAGCTCGGGATTGTAAGCTATTCGGTGTTCGTCAACGACAGTACGAACGACCGCTACGAACCTCTTTTCATCGATAAAAACGACGAGCTGAATTTCAGGACGACTGGATTCAGCCTCCCGTACGGCAGCACCCTGATAGAGTATATATCCGAGTTGAAGGAAAGCGTCAGGATCGACGACCACAAGAGGCTCAAGGCGGTTACAGACACGTTTCCCGAATCCAGGCTGAAGAAGATGCCGGTCTTCTGGATTTACCCGTTCAAGTTCGGGAGCCGGCTCGCGGGCTTCATCCTGGTGAACGACATCGCCGACATGGAGAGGGAAAAGGAGATTCACGGTAAGCTCGCAAGGCTTTCCACGGTTCTCTTTTCCTATATTATGAACCTGCGCGAGCTTGATGTCAATGAAAACCGGTACGTGGATTACATCGAACCGCTTCTCAAACGCATGGACGCGGAACTGCAGAACGCAAAGCGCCTGCGCATTCCGATGACGGCCGTCCTCTTCTCAATAAAGAACTTCAAGCGCTATTACGCGCTGTACGGGAAGGACGAAGCGAAGAAGATAATTGACAGCCTGGAGGAGATAATCCGGAGCAGG
>JAGODF010000178.1 GCA_017998375.1 Spirochaetota bacterium | reverse complement strand
GCCGATGGATGCGGACGGATCGCCGCAGAGGAGGCTCCCGCCGCAGAGCGCGGTGATATCGCCCACCGTTGATATAAACTCTGCTTTCACCGCCCCTCCCTCGCCGCGATGAATTCCCGGGCGATCTCCCGGTCGTCGAAGTGGTGCTTCGTCTCGCCGATGATCTGGTAGTCTTCGTGCCCCTTGCCAGCGATCACCACGATGTCGCCCTTCCCCGCCATGCCGATGGCGCGGCCGATGGCGCTCTTCCGGTCAGGGTTCACCTCGTAATTGGATGTCTTTATGCCCGTGAGTATACCGGCAATGATATCGTCCGGGCTTTCCTTCCGGGGATTGTCGCTGGTGACGATCACATGGTCGGAAAGTTCCACTGCGGTCTTTCCCATGAGGGGCCGTTTAGTCGTGTCCCTGTTCCCGCCGCAGCCGAACACCGTGATGATCCTCGTCGGATTGAGCTCGCGCGCGGAAACCAGGAGCTTGGAAAGCGCGTCATCGGTGTGCGCGTAATCGACCACCACGTGGAACCCGAGAGTTGACGATACCGTGTCGAATCTGCCGGGAACGGTTGTCATGGAAGAAAGCCCCCCGGTCACCGCATCGACGGGGATGTCCAGCGCCCGTGCCGCGGTGAAAGCCGCCAGCGAATTGAACACATTGAACCTGCCGCCGACGCCGAGCTTCACCTCCGCGCTGCCGCCGGGTGCGTCCACTCTGTAAGAAATACCGTTGATCGAGTTGACAATGCTTCCGCTCCTCACGCGGAACGCGGCACCGTCAGCCTCGCCGTAGCCGAGGAGCGGGTACCCGTACGCGGCGCGATCGCCGAAAAGAGTGGCGCCGTACGGGTCATCGAGGTTCACGACGCCGGCCCTGTTCATCTTACGGCAGCGGTTAACTATTTCAAAGAGCCTTTTTTTCGCGGAGAAATAATGGTTGAAGTCATGGTGGAAATCAAGGTGGTCCCTGGTGAGGTTGGTGAACACGGCAACGTCGAAATCGATATCGTCGGCGCGCCTGAGCTCCAGGCCGTGCGATGACACTTCCATCACCAGGAAGTTCACACCGTCGTTCCCCATTCTCCAGATGATCTCCTGTAAATCGCGCGATTCCGGCGTGGTGTTGGGCGCCGGGATTCGGCTCCCCTTCCAGCGGTAGTCGACCGTACCGATGACGCCGGGCTCGTACCCTGCAGCCTTCGCGATCGACTCCAGCATGTAGGTGGTGGACGTCTTCCCGTTGGTGCCGGTGATGCCGACAACCGCCATCTTCCGCGAGGGATTGCCGAACCACGAGGCCGAGAGCGCCGAAAGGGCGCGGCGAGTGTCATCGGTTTCCATCAGCGCGACGCCTTTTGACGCGAGAGCGGAGAATTCAGCGGACCTCGCGCGGGAAACCACAACCGCAGACGCTCCCTGGTCTAACGCGGCGCCGACATACCGGTGACCGTCCTGCGAGAATCCCTCCACCGCAACAAAAAGGGATCCCGCCATCACCTTTCGCGAATCGTACTCAACGGAAGAGACGGAGATGTTTCGATCACCGGCAACGACATCCATCGTCGTCCCGGTTCCATCGAGAAGATTCTCCAGCGTCATGTTTCCCTTTACCAGTTCGGCCGCCATCATTTTACTTGTTTCCACCAACCAGCACCGTCTGCATGTTCGCGGGTGATATCCGCCTCATGCCCGCCTGGATCGCGCGGTTTTCCACGATATCAATCCGCCTGTAGCGCTCTATTTCATACAGTATCCTGTCGTTTTTCTTCATGAGCTCCATCTCCTTCAGGGAACCGTTGCGGCACTCCATCTTGATCTTCATCATCGAGATATTCTGCCACACATACAGCACCACGAAGAGGATCACGCACCCCGCAATGCCCGCGAACCGGATTGATGTATCATCCCGCATCACACCTTCTCCGCCACTCTGAGCTTGGCGCTGCGCGCCCGCCTGTTCACCGCCATCTCTTCGCTGCCCGGGACAACGGGTTTTTTCGTGAGTATCTTCACGATGGGATCACCCTGGCACATACAACGATCCTCCGAGCATGTGCACCCCTTCGACGCGCGGCGGAAAACATTCTTCACGATCCTGTCTTCCAGCGAATGGAACGAGATGGCGCAGATCCTGCCGCCGGTCGCTGCGAGCCCCAGCGCCACCCGGAGCGAGGTCTCGATGGCGGAGAGCTCGTCATTTACGGCAATCCGGAGCGCCTGGAAGACGCGTGTCGCGGGATGGATGTTCTTCACGTGGTAACGCGCGGGAATCGCCCTCAGCACGAGCTGCGCCAGTTCCTGCGAAGTCTCGAGGGGCTTCGTGTCGCGGCTGCGGCAGATGTAGCGGGCGATCCGTCGCGCCCACCGCTCCTCACCATAGGTCCGGATAATTTCTGTCAACTTCATTTCCGGCCAGCTGTTGACGATCTCCGCCGCGCTCATGCCCTTTCCGTTCAGACGCATATCCAGGGGCTCGTCCCCCTGGTAGCTGAATCCCCGGCCGCTCCTGTCGAAATGGTAGGACGATATCCCGAAGTCATAGAGAAATCCCGCGATCCTTCCGGCAAATCCCTCAAGGTGCCTCGTGATGGTGGAAAAATTATCATTAATAAAAGATATCCTTTCGCCGAATGCGACAAGGCGTTCCCGTGCAATCGAAAGAATCTCAATGTCCCGTTCGAACGCGATGATCCTGATATCGGGAAACGCTGCGAGCATCTTTTCCGAATGCCCCCCCTCCCCAAGCGTACAATCCACCACGATGCCGTCGCCCGCCGCTATCGCTACGGCAAGAAATTCCCGGAGCTCATTCCACATCACGGGCTGGTGGGCGTAAGCCATGCGTCACTCCTTCTTCGTATTATGTCTCATTAATCCCCGGACCGGGGCACTGCCCAATCGCGCTAAAAGCCAAGATCTTTCGCGAACGCGCTCAATCTGTCACCGCTGGGCTTGTACTGATTATACGCAGCGGTGTCCCATATCTCTATCCGGTTGTACAGACCGAGGACCGTAACATCTTTTTTAATTCCTGAATGCTCCTTCAGATGCGGCGGAATGATAATCCTTCCCTGCTTGTCAAGTTCGCAGTCGAAGGCACCGCCGACAAAGTAGCGCACCATCATCGCGTTCTGGGGGCTCGACTCTGTAGCGGTTATCAACCTCTCTTTTACGAAGTCATTCCAATCCTGTTCCCGATACGCCATGATGTACTTGTCGAAACCATAGGTGATTATGAGCTTGTCGATGACCTCGTCATCGCCGAAAGCCTTGCGCAGCTTGCTCGGTATGGCCACCCTGCCCTTATCATCCAGGGAAGGATGGTATTCCCCCATAAACATCTACGATTCCCCCGTTTGTGGTTTAAATCAACACCCATCCCCACTTTTCCCCACAATAGTGCACTATGTGACATAAGTCAAGAAAAAAATGGAATGATAATCTCATATAAATATAATTTTTTATCCAGGGAACACTAAACGGATATATGGGTATGGTATTAATAATGAAATCCGCCAACGGTGACGGATTAATGCATAAGTCAACGTAATCAAAGAAAAAATTAAATCCTTCGGTATCTATAATCGTACTCATGGTGAGATTTCAAATCGGAGGCGGGAATTAATATTCACACAACCATCAACATCAGCGCCAATGACAGGAAGGTTATCGCGAAAACATCGGCCATGCTCGAAATCAAAAAGTCGGCGCTGATATCATCGCTGGCACAGTATGCCGGAAGAAAAATCAGAGCATGTCCCGATATGGGGAGCAGTATCCGCTACCAGGAGAAGCGCCCAAAGGATGAGTGGCGCAGGCTTCACCTTTCGTTCCGGGGAGACGAGTACGAGTACTGCATCGATCTCAGGAAGGTTTTCAAATTATCAGTGTCCTGTTTTATTGCCCATGCAATTAAACACTATCTCGATGATTTGATCAAACTAATCATAAAGGGGACGGATAACTATCGATATCGCAACTATGCTATGATGTCATTCAATATTGAAAATGTCATGTGCCGGGCATATTACTGGGGGATACCGAGGGTGCTGCTCGCCCCAAGCCACGATAGAATCGAATAGTTCCCCGTAATGGTTTATAAAACCATTACGGGGATTAAAACTACTATTACAAGACAGTATCATGCAACGACAGCCGGGGCTGCCGTCGACATTACATTCTCAATATATCGACCAAATCCTTGAACAAGCAGATTTGTAAGACGCCCAGTTCCGCCATTTCCTATAATTCTCCCATCAACAGAAATCACCGGCATAATTTCAGCACCAGTTCCAGTGAGAAAACACTCATCTGAGGTGTATAAATCATACTGGGTGATCGATCCTTGAAGAATTGCGATTCCAAGGCCGGCTGCGATACCGATAACTATCCCCTTTGTGATTCCATCCAAAGCTCCATTATCGGCCGATGGCGTCCAGAGCTCACCCCCCCGCACGATAAAAATATTATCCCCCGAACACTCCGCCACATATCCTTCCCTGTTCAGAATAACCGCCTCCTGGCAGCCGGCCCTTTGCGCCTCCATCCGCGCCATGATATTGTTGAGGTAGTTGAGCGACTTGATCCGCGGGTCCAGGCAGTCCATCCCCACCCTCCGGAGCGAAGAGGTTATCACGCTAATCCCCTTTTTATAATACTCGGCCGGGTAGAGTTGTATGTCATCGACGATGATGATGACCGACGCGCGGGGACACTGTGCCGGATTTAGCCCAAGGTTGCCAACACCCCGAGTCACTATCAGACGGATGTACCCCTCGCTCCTGCCGCTGACGCGCACCGACTCGTTCACCGTTTCCATCATCTCTTCCATCGAAAGCGGGATATCGAGCACGATGGCCTTTGCGCTGCGGTACAGGCGCACCAGGTGCTCATTCAACATGAACGCCCTCCCCCGGTAGACGCGAATCCCTTCAAAGACTCCGTCCCCGTACAGAAGACCGTGATCATACACCGAGATCTTCGCCTCCGCCCTTTCATAGAAACGCCCGTCGATGTAAATCATGGTGTTACCTCCCTGTCGCTGAATATATCCCTCAAAAGCCCATATCCTTTCCCGAATTTTTTCTGGAGCGCCGCGTCAAACCGGTTCACCACCTTCATGATGTAGATATCGTGCTTGATGTAATCCTCCGCCAGGGTTACGAATCCCCGGTTCGCGCTCCACGCCCCCTCCACGCCGCCATCATCGAAGAGAGTACCCATGAGGGCCTCCTTCCCGTCGGCAACGACCACGAGCCCCCTGCCGCCCTTCTCATTGTAGATGGTGTCCTCGATAGGGTGATGGAAGACACAGCCCGCGGCCCGGTCAACCTCACCGAAATGCACCACGGCCGCGCGCACACCCCGCGTCACGCTCTCATCGAGCGTCGTTGCCAGCGCCCCCATCTCCTCACGCCACACCGAGAGCAGCAGCGAATCCGCCGCGCCGCCAATCATCCTCACCGCCTTGTCGAGGAGCCTGCCGTGCTCGCGGATGTTCCAGATGTACGACACCTCCCGCCCGCCCTTCGCAGCGACAAGGCCCTTTCGGAGCTTCGCAAGCGTGGACTCCAGGCCGCTGCGCTTCACCTCGATGAACTCGTCCGGATCAAGCGGGACATACATTGTCTTCCGGTCGTCCCCGCTCGACATCACGACGCCCTTCCCGCGAAGCCGGGCGAGCACCTCGTACACCTTCGAGCTGGGGATACCGGACTCGCGCGCCACCTCGTACGCGGTGGCGGGGTGCGCCCCCAGGAGCGCCACGTACGCCCGCGCCTCGTATTCAGAGAATCCTATCTCCATCAGCCTGTCGATCACGTTATTAACTACCATGGTAGTCAATATTAATCATGACAAGGAAACTGTCAACATGAAAATCGAAAAAAATTAATGTGTGATAGGACTCGCAGTCGGAGGGAACCTGACTGCCCGTCAGGCGGGACGCGCCGCTTTTACCGCGTCGACCATCTTCGCGTAGATGCCGTCGAAGCCGCCGTTGGACATGATGAGCATGATATGCAAGCCCGCGGAATCCATGGCCGATACCGCGTCCCGCACGATGTCATCGACGCCTTCGTAGAGCGCCGCGCGCCTGCCCAGCGCGTTGATGCCGTCGATCACCGCGCCGATGTCGATGCGCTCGCTCTCGCGGATTCCTTCCAGGCGGTACGGCTTCTTGATGAACACGCGGTCCGCCTCCCTGAACGAGCCGGGGAGGCTCTCCTGGAAGACGTTCCGCCTGCTGGTCGCAGACCGCGGCTCGTAGATCGCGAGGAGCCTCGCGCCGGGGAAGCGTTCCCGCATCGCTCCAATGAAGTACGATATCGCAGTGGGATGATGGGCAAAGTCCTCGTATATCTTCACGCCGGGCCCTTCGAATATAAGCTCCTGGCGGCGCTTCACCCCCATGAAGGTGCGCACCGCCTCGGCGATCGAGGCGTTGCCGACTCCCAGCCTGCGCGCCATGGCCGCCGCGCCGCAGATGTTCGCGTAGTTGTACGCGCCGATGAGCGGGGTCAGGAACTCCATCTCACCGTCCGGTGCGCAGAAACGGAGGCGCGTGTGCGAATCGGTGAATCCTAACAACTCGCAGGAGTAATCGGCGCCGGGGCCGAACGAGTGAAAGCGCGAGAACGAGTTCTTCGTCACTTCCGCCAGCGCCGGATACTCGGATGAATAGACTATCTCCCCCTCCGAGGGGACGATATTCACCAGTCTCCTGAACCAGAGCTTGATCTCGTCGAGGTTCGCGTAGATGTCGGCATGGTCGAACTCGAGCGAGGTGAACAGACAGTGGCGT
This sequence comes from Spirochaetota bacterium, assembly GCA_017998375.1. Taxonomy (GTDB): domain Bacteria; phylum Spirochaetota; class UBA4802; order UBA4802; family JAGODF01; genus JAGODF01. The sequence goes on along the minus strand of JAGODF010000178.1, from coordinate 1,678 downwards.
GGCCGGTAGAGGATGAACTTCGGGACCTTCTCGAAGAACGCGGAGTCGTACTCATCGCCCTCGATGACGAAATGCCGGCCGCGGCCGAGGTGGAAATTCGAATCGTAGTTCCGGGCGACGCCCCCCACCAGGAAGGAAGGGTCCTCCCCTGTGACGTCGAGAATGTGTGCGAGGAGCGCGGTGGTGGTGGTCTTGCCGTGTGTTCCCGAAACCGAGATCACCTCCCGCTGGCCGAGGAAAAACGTCTGCAGCGCCTGCGCCATCGACATGTAGGGCACGCGCCGGTTCAGCACAGCCTCCGCCTCGACATTGCCGCGGCTGATGGCGTTTCCTACTATCACCAAGTCCGCCCCGTCGACGTTGCCTCCCGAATAGCCGGAGCGAACGTCGATGCCCCATCCGCGGAGCATATCGCTCATCGGCGGGTAGACGTGCTCGTCGGAACCGGTCACGCGGTAGCCAAGCTCCTTCATCATCCCCGCGAGCGTGCCCATGGCGACGCCGCAGATGCCGATGAAGTGAACCTTGTCTATCGCGGGAACTTTACTGAATTTAGGGGATGATATTTTCACCGGCGGCAGCATTCTCCCGCACAGATAATGCTTACCCTCACCAGCTCATTCCTTCCATCGACCCGACGATAGGTGGCGCGCACCCGCTGGCAAAGCTCCAGTGACGACCGGTTCAGCGCGGCGCCACAGGGATCGGTCACGACAGTGGAATCGGAGACATGAAGCACCAATTCCGATTTCCCTCGTTTGACCTCAACGGTATCGCCGGAGATATGGATGATGACACCGGTGATGACCGCCTGTCTCCCCGATGAAGCCCACAGGGGGAAGGCCAGCGCCACCAGCATCAAGGCACACGCGCAAGAAACGAAGCCCGCTCTTTTCATGTTTCCCTCCTTCCGTTGATGGTGATTATCCGGGGCTACGGCCAACGGAACCACCGGCACATGCTCACGTCCGCGCGGTCCCATCAAGTACATTTTTTCGGCTCACGCAGTCCCCGGCCGGTTCCTGCTGGCATCTCACTTCTTCCACCAGCGGAACACGGCATTGAACCGGTACCGGCATTATCAATATGCCAATTATAATATATCAATAATAGAAAGCTGTCAATGACTTTGCGGCACGGAATTCCGGACAGGGTAAAATTTAGCTCTCTCAGCCTAAAATGTTTGACATTTTATCAGCTTCCACCAACAGTACTTTTATCATTGTCCCGGGACAGAAGCGCACAGCCCGGGGCGTCGCGATCACAGCACAGATCCGGATATCCCGATGAACGCAGAAATATCAAACAAAATCAGAAAGCCACATCGCGTCATTGCCGCGGTTTTCTCCCTCCTGGTTCTTCCTCAAATGCTCATGTCCAGCACGACAACCTACGAATGGGGCATGCGAAGGGACGCCGTCGCCGCGAAATACCTCAAGGGCGTGGAGCACACCTCCTTCACTCCGTCCTCGAAACCGGAGTACGAGAACAAGATACTGAATTTCATCCTGGCGATCAACGCCGACATCAAGGACAGAATCACTATCATACGCAGCGACACCGCCCCCCCCCGCGACTATCTCCTGATCAACAACAAGCTCTACTCCGTAATGGAAAACTACGGTGTAATGCCCTCCGCGGGTCTGGACAAGGTGATAGACGGCCTTTCATCGGTCTA
>JAGODF010000177.1 GCA_017998375.1 Spirochaetota bacterium | reverse complement strand
ATGGAGGACTCCGACTCCCTGTCCCGGAAAGTCGCCTCGCGCATCGACGAGGTGGCGCGCATCGCCAGCCAGACACGGGAGCTGGTGGAGAAGGGATTCGCCATCATCAAGAACAGCCTGGAGAAGATGGACCAGATCCAGAACACCAACACCGAGACCATCCACGGCGTGAAGTCCCTCGGCCTCCAGATCGAGAGCATCTGGGAGGTGGTGAACATCATCAACGGCATCGCCGACCAGACGAAGATCATCGCCTTCAACGCCGAGCTCGAGGCGTCGGCCGCCGGGGACGCCGGGAAGAACTTCCGCATCGTCGCCGGCGAGGTGCGCCGCCTGGCCGATAGCACCGTCGCCTCGACCGCGCAGATAAAGTCGAAGATAAACGAGATCCAGAAGTCGTCGGACAGCCTGATACTGGCGTCGGAGAAGGGGACCGAGCGCATCCACGAGGGCGTGGACCTCTCCTCGCGCCTGCGCGAGGTCTTCGGCGACATTTTGAGCTCGGCGGAGATATCGGCGAGCTCGTCGGAGCAGATAGTATCGTCGGTGAACCAGCAGGTCTCGGCCTTCGAGCAGATCCTCATCACCCTGAAGCAGATATCGGCCGGGATCGACGATTTCGCGGCCTCCACGAAGTCCACCTCCGGCGCGGCGGAATCGCTCAAGGAGACGGGAGACTCCCTGAAGGAGTCCCTGTCGAAATACCGGGTATCACAGGAATAGCCCATGGACAACAGGGAACTGGTGAAAAAGCTTTCTGCCGCCGCGGAGGGCGACGCCGCTCCCGAGGCGGCGCCGGTGAGCTACCGGAAGCTCGTCGTCTTTCTTATCGACGACAGGTCGTACTCCATCGATTCGGAGGAGGTAAAGGAGGTGGTCATCGCGCAGGACCTCTACTACATCCCCTTCGTGCCGCCCTACGTGGCGGGCCTCATCAACAGGCACGGCGAGCCCCACACGGTGCTGGACCTGAAGGTGGTCCTGGACAACGATAAGCTTTCGGCGTCCAAGGTCATGGTGATGAACCACGGCGACGACCAGATCGCCTTCCTCATCACCGACATCGAGAGGATCATCCTGATCCCCGAGGGCGATATCGCCGCGGTCCCGTCGTCCGAGGGATCGTCGCTCTTCCAGGGCTCGTTCACCCTGGACGGGCGCGAGGTATTCATAATCAACGCGAGCGAGGTGTATGACAGGCTCCAGCACGACATCCGCAACGTCTGACGAAGCGTCCGGCTCCGCCGATTTCGTCATGATATCCTACCCCGGCGCCGACTACCTGGTCAACCGGGAGGAGATCATCTCCAGCGTGTACCACGGCGGCGAAATACCCCGGTGCGAGAGCGGCGTCATCGGGGCGATGGCCTACAACCAGAAGACCATCCCCGTCATCAGCCTGGACGAACATCTGGGGCTCTATTTCGGCGAAAGGCCGGCACCGGACAGGGAGGTGCTCCTTTTCGTCAGGGGAAGCGGCGGCGCCGCGCCGTTCCCGCGCATAAAGAAAAAATCCGACGGCGGCGAAGTCGACACGTCGATCATCGCGGTGCGCGCCTCCGGGGCGGCGGAGATATTGAGTCTTCCATTGAAAGAGCTCAGGCCCCTGCCCCGGGGAGTCCGGAAGGGTGTGGCCAAACACGGCCTACTGGCCGTGCGTTTCCCGGAGGCGGCGCGGAGGATACAGTACTTCATCGACATGAAGACGGTCATCATATTGAGCATACTCCAGCATCACAACAGGCAGGCGCGGAATGAAAATCCTGATCGTTGACGACTCGGCCCTGCTGAGGAACATCCTCAAGCAGGTCCTCCATGAAAAGAGCGATATCACCGTCGCCGCCGAGGCCACCAACGGCCAGCAGGCCGTCGAGCTGTGCGCGAGCGCCGCGCCGGACCTGGTGATCATGGACATCAACATGCCCATCATGGACGGCATCACCGCCACCGCGGAAATCATGAGGACCAGGCCGGTCCCGGTGCTGATACTCTCCAGCGAGGTGGACAGCGCCAACAGCTTCCGGGCGCTCAAGAGCGGCGCCCTGGAGGTGATGCGGAAGCCGGAGATAGACCAGTTCAACAATCCAAATTTTTACCGCGACTTCATAGAGAAGATCCGCGTCCTGGCGGCGGTGCCGGTATCGCGGAACGGCGAGTCCGCGGGCGGGATTGGCGGCAGCGGCGGAGCGAAGGCCGATTACAGGATGATAGTCATGGGCGCGTCCACTGGCGGCCCGCTCACGGTCTGCTCCATCCTGGAAAAGCTCCCGCCCGACTATCCTCTGGGAATCGCGCTGGTACAGCACCTGGAGCGCGGCTTCGACAGGGGATTCGCCGAGTGGCTGGGAAGCGAGACACGGCTGAAGACCAGGATCGCCGACCGGGGCGCGATACCGGGGCCCGGCGAAGTTCACATCGCGCCGGCGGGAAAGCACCTCGCGGTCCGCGGCGGAAAGCTCGCGGTCGAGGACGGTGCGCCGGTGCTCAACCAGAAGCCCAGCGTCGACGTGCTCTTCAAGACGGCGGCGGAGTCGTTCCACTCCGGGCTGCTGGGCGTGCTCCTCACCGGCATGGGCACCGACGGCGCCGACGGCTGCGTGGAAATCCTCGCCAGGGGCGGCACCACGCTGGTGCAGGACAAATCGACCTCCACCATCTTCGGCATGCCCCGCGCCGCGATTGAAAAACACGGGGCCACCCACGTGCTCCCGGCGCAGGGGATCGCGGAGTACCTTTTGAAACTGGCCGACAAGGCGGGATGATGAAAGCCACCGCCGTGACAGGATATCTGGACGAGTACATCGCCTTCATCGAGGAGGCCACGGGCATCACCGTCCCCGAGACCGACTACCGCAGCCTCCGCGACGCCGTCGAGGACGGCGCGGCCGCCCGCGGCCTGGGGACGGTCGAATACCTGGGGCTCCTGTCCCGCGACGCGTCGGAGCGCGAGGGATTTCTCAACCGCGTCACCATCGGCGAAACGTATTTTTTCAGGGAGGAGCGGCACTTCCGCGCGCTGAAGGAGAGCGTCTTCCCGGTGCTGCGTGCGCGCGGGAAAAAAGTTTCCATCTGGTCGGCAACCTGCGCCACCGGCGAGGAGGCCTGGTCCCTGGCGGCCTTCGCCCTGGTGCACCTGGGCCTGCCGTTCACCGTCTACGCCACGGACATCAACAGTGTTTCGATAGAGGCGCTGAAGAGGGGGCGCTACGCGAAGAACTCCTTCCGCGAGGACGGGAGCTCCTTCCGGGAGATCATCATGCGCTTCGCCTCCGCAGAGGGAAAGGAGGTCGCCATCGGGCAGGAGCTGCGGGAACTGGTCAGGCCGATGCGCGTCAACCTCTTCGCGGATGCCCTGGACGCGCTGCCGGGCGATATCGACATCATCTTCTTCCGCAACACGCTTATCTACATGAAGCCCCTGGTCAAGGCGCGCGTGGTGGAGCGACTGGCGGGCAGGCTCGCTTCCGGCGGCGCGCTCTTCCTGGCCGCCCCGGAGATGCCCCTGATCATGAACCGCGACCTCGCGCTCCGGGAATCCGGCGGCGCCTACTACTTCACGCGCGCGCCGCGCCCGGAACCGGCGAAAGCTTCACGCGCGCACGACGCCCCCGCGCCAGCGCCGAAGGAATACAGCATCCCCGATCCATCGACGCCGGCGGCTTCAATCGGCGAGGGGGAGCTCCTCCGCGCCGCCTCGCTCCTTGATGAAAAATATTACCGCTCGTCGAGCGACCGCGACCCCGTGCAGTTCGTAGCCCAGCTCCTCCACTACGCGCTGCGCCTCATCAACCGCGCCAGTGCATCCTCCGCCCGGGAGGTCATCGCGCTGATAGAGAGATACTGCGAGGGAGCGGCGACCTGGCACCTGCGCGGCCTCGCGGAACTCACCGCGGGCAACGCCGCCGGGGCGGCGAAGTGCTTCAGGAAGTCGCTCAGCCTGGACCCGCGGTTCTGGCCCGCGAGGTTTTACCTGGCCTCGGTCATGAAGCAGACCGGCGCGCACGGGGCGCTGGAGGAATTCAGGAAGTGCCGCGACGACATCGCGGCGGCCCGCGGCGGGGCGGTATCGTACCGCTTCCTGCTGGAGGGTTTCAGCGAAAAATATTTCCTGGAAATCTGCGGTCAGGTGCTGCGGACGCAGGGAAAAATGAATCGGGACGGTGCGTGATATGGCTCTGAAACGGGAAGCGTTCATAGGCCAGTACCTCGACGAGCTCGGGGACAACATCAAGAACCTGGACAACGCAATCATCATCCTCAAGCGCGACCCGGAGAACGACGAGGAGCTGAACCGCGCCTCCAGGCTCCTCCACACCGTCAAGGGCTCCTCGCGGATGCTCAAGTTCGGCACCATGGAAAAGCTCGCCCACGGCCTGGAATCGGTGCTCAAGGGCGTGAAGGAAAAGCGCTACCCGGTGGACGAAAACATCGTTCAGCTGGTATTCGTCACCACGGAGCGCCTGCGGGAGGGGATGCGCCTCATCTCTGAAAACGGCAGCGACGCCATGGACGTGACCGCTCTCCTGGACGTCCAGGCCCGCGCCTGCGCGAACGAGCCCTACTCGCTCCAGGCCCTGGCGTCCGCACAGGCCCCCGCGCAGGCACGGACGGCCGCCGAGCCCGCGGCAGCAGAATCGCCCGCCGAAAGCCCCGCTTCCGCGGGCGACTACCGCTCGATCCGCGTCAAGACCGAGAGGATCGACGAGATTATCGGCCGGCTGGACACCCTCATCATCAACCAGTTACAGTTCAAGAAGCACTGCGACGGCATTCGGAACTTCGAGGAAGAACTCAAGGAAGCCACGGGCGGCGGGGCGATGGACCGGCAGGCCGCGCTGACCCTGATGAAGACCATCCAGAAAATCCGCAAGTCCTTCGTGGAGCAGATAGAGCTGGTGGAGCGCGACACCTTCGAGCTGCAGGAGCGCATCATCGGCCTGCGGATGTTTCCCCTGGAGATGATACTCGGCGCGATGCCCAAGATGGTGGAAGAGATGGCCATGGCGCTGGGCAAGCGGATCCGCCTCGACGTCCGCGGCGGCGATATCAACATCGACAAGGTGATCCTCGAATCGATTCAAGATCCGCTCATCCACCTGGTGCGCAACTCCGCGGACCACGGCATCGAGAGCCCCGAACAGCGCCTGGCGGCGGGGAAGCCCGCGGAGGGCCGGATCGACATTTCGTGCCGCGGGGAAAGCGGGAGCATCATCATCACCATCGCCGACGACGGGCGGGGCATCAGCTTCGACGGCGTCCGCGCCCGGGGGATAGCGATGTTCCCCGCGCGGAAGGACGAGATCGAGGCCATGTCCGAGGGCGAGCTGGTATCGCTCCTCTTCCTGCCCGGCTTCAGCACCTCTTCGCGCGTCACGGAGCTCTCGGGGCGCGGCGTGGGGCTGGATATCGTCAAGTTCAACATCGAGAAGGTGAAGGGCAAGATATCCCTGGAAAGCGCGCCGGGCTCCGGCACCGTTATCACCCTCACCCTGCCCCTCACCCTGGCGACCATCGAGGGATATTTCGTCAGGTCCGGCGAGCGCAAGTTCTTCATCCCCGCGCATTTCATCCGCGAGGTGCTCCTGGTGGGGCCCGAGGACCGGATCCCCATGCTGAACCGCGAGGCCGTGAAGGTCCGGGACCGCCTCATACCGCTCTACAGCCTCTCGGTCCTCCTGGACACCGGCGAGGCGGCGAGGAAAGAAAACTCCTTCGTGCTGATAGTCGAGTCGCTGGGAAGCGCCATGGCGGTGGCGATAGATTCCGTGCTGGAATACGCCACGCTCATCTTCAAGTCGCTCCCGGAAAACCTGGCGGGCATAGCCTGCATCCAGGGCATCGTCTTCGACGAGAGCTACAACATCGTCACCATCCTCCACATGCCCGCGCTCATCGAGCGGAGCAAGCGGCTCACGGACATGGATTTAAAGACGCGCTACGCCGGGGCGAGGAAGCGGGACCGCTTCGTCCTGGTGGTGGACGATTCCCTGAACTCGCGCGAGATACAGAAATCGATACTCGAGGCGGCGGGGTACGGCGTAGTCACGGCGCAGGACGGCATTGAGGCGCTGGAGAAGCTCCACGGCCAGGACGTCCACCTGGTGATCACCGACATCAGCATGCCTCGGATGGACGGCTTCACTTTAATGGAGAACGTGAAGCGCGACGAGTCGCTGCGCCGCCTCCCCGTGGTGGTGGTGAGCAACTACGACGACGCGGAAACGTCGGAGCGGGCGCTCAAGCTGGGCGCCGCGTCGTACATCGTCAAGTCGGACTTCGACCGCACCAACCTGGTGGAGGTCGTGGACAGGCTGATAGGGAGCCCGGGGGAAAGCCATGGCCGATAAGAAAAAAATCCTCATCGTCGACGACTCGGACCTTGTCGCCGGGATGCTCACGGAACACCTTGCCGACTCCGGCTTCACCGTGCTCAGGGAAGCCAATGGCGTCGACGGGATCATCGCCGCCTACCGCGAGATACCCGACGTCATCGTGATGGACGTGGAGATGCCGGTCCTCCAGGGCTACCAGGCGAGCCGCCTGCTGAAGGCGCGCCGCGGCGTCCGCGATATCCCCATCATCATGCACACGTCGCTCTCCGAGGACCGGGACCAGTTCTGGGCGCGCTCCTCCGGGGCCGACGCCTTCATCAGCAAGGACTTCGACAACCTGGAGCCGCTGCTGGAGAAGGCCCGCGCCCTGGCGAAGCACGCCCCGTACCAGAGCGCCGTCATCGCCGAGGACGCCGCCAGGATCGACCGCGACAGCGTCACCGAGATGCTGGGGACGGTCATCGACCAGCAGCTCTTCCAGTCGACCATCCTCAACGAGCTTTCCGGCGCCGGGAGCTGCATCGAGTCGGTGCGGGACACCGCGGAGCAGGTGCTCTTCCTGATGGACAAGGTCTGCGAATCGCATGTCGCCGCGGTCCTCCTGGACTGCAACCGGGAATGCCTCGCCTACGTCCTGCCGGGCGCCGCCGTCAACAGGTCCGGCGCCGAGGACTTCCTGAAAATCTGCCTGGACGATTTCTTCGCCGCGTTTCCCGACGTGGCCCGCGACCGGGTCCAGACCGTCTTCATGGGCGCCGACGGCAGACCGGACTTCGACAAGATCAGCCTGGACGCGAGGAAGGTGAGTTCCTACATGCACGTTCCCCTGGACGGGCACTGCCACCCCGTGGGCACGCTCCACACCGGAAACTTCACGAACAACTATTTCTCCGAACACATCTGCCGGAACATAAGTGTCTTCGCCAGGGGTGCCGGCGGCATCCTGGAAAACGCCATGCTTTTGAAGAACATCAGCGAGATGGAGAGCAGCATCCGCAGCGTATTCTCGAAGTTCGTTCCCGCGGAGATCATCGACGACCTGGTGGGAAAGGGGAAATCGTCGGGCCTGCTGGCGGGCGAGAAGCGCAGCGTGGCGGTCCTCTTTTCCGACATCCGCTCCTTCACCAAGATCACCGAGAACAACAAGCCGGAGGACGTGGTGGCCTTCCTGAACAGGTACTTCGAGACCATGACCTCGGCGATACTCAAGCACGGCGGGACCGTCGACAAATTCATCGGCGACGCGATACTGGCGGTCTTCGGCGCGCCCACGAGCTATCCCGACAACGCCGAGCGGGCAGTCAACGCGGCCTTCGAGATGCTCCGCACCATGTCCCAGGTCGATACCGGCGGACTCTGGATGCCGGAAGGCGGCCTCGACATGGGGATCGGCATCAACGAGGGCGACGCCATCGTGGGGAACATCGGCTCCAAGGAGCGGTTCGACTACACGGTCATCGGCGACGCGGTGAACCTGGCCTCCCGGCTGGAGAGCCTCACGAAGCATTACAAGAGCCACATCATCGTCTCCGAGAGCGTGATGGAAAAGCTGAAGGGGAAGATACTCTTCCGGGAGATCGACAGGGTGCGCGTCAAGGGGAAGGATATCCCCACCACCATCTACAAGCTGGAGAACATCAGGAAATATTTCTTCAACGAGGCGACCATGGTCGATTTCAACAAGGCCATGAGCATGTACAAGATAAAAAACTGGGACACCGCGATCGAGTATTTGAATAAAGTGCTTGAGAAAATCCCCGACGACTACATCTCTGCCATGTACATTGAGCGCTGCCGGGACTACATGAAGACCCCCCCTCCCGAAGGGTGGGACGGCACGCTGGACCTCCAGTTCAAATGACACGGGCGCCCCGGCGCCGCACACGATGATCGTCGCGGAAAACATATCAAAGCGCTACGGCGGCCAGGTGCTCTTCGAGGACGTGAGCTTCCGCATCAACTCCAGGGAGAAGGTGGGCCTCGTGGGGCGCAACGGCCACGGCAAGACCACCCTCTTCCGCATCATCGCCGGCGAGGAACACCCGGACGACGGTACCGTCACCGCGCCGCGAAACTACACCCTGGGCTACCTGCGCCAGCACCTGGACCTCTCCCGCGATACCGTCATCGAAGAAGCGTCGGCGGCGCTGGGCCACCACGAGGGCGCCCGCACC
>JAGODF010000176.1 GCA_017998375.1 Spirochaetota bacterium | reverse complement strand
GCCTGTCCCCGACAATAAAGCCTTCCGCCTCCAGCTCCGCAATCGCGCGCCTGGCCCTCTCCCGGTCTTCGCCGCAGGCCGCCTCCATGTCTGACCGGCGCACTGATCTGCGCTCGAGTATCTGCTTCAGTAGAAGCCCCCTGGCTTGGCGGACGGATCCTCCAAACGCGGGCTGCTTTCGGTGGGCGGTGCTCTTCCTCGCGGGATTCCCGTGGAGCCGCTTTAGCATCACCCCGTAGTCCATGAGGGCATTATACCACCGGGCGGGATTGTCCCTGTCAAGGGTCTTTTCGGCCAGGGGCAGTATGTCCCTGTCGCTCACGCCCACGCTATCCCGGAAGAAATGATGTATGAAGACGGCACGGACGTTCGTTTCGATGAATACCACCGGCAGGTTGAACGCATAGGCGCAGATGGAAGCCGCCGTGGCCTTCCCGATGCCCGGGAGACGTTCCAGTCGAGCTGGGTCCGCGGGGAGGACACCCCCCCACTCATCGGCGACAATGCCCGCGGCCCGGTGAAGCGCCAGGGCCCTCCTGTTGTAGCCGAGTCCTTTCCATTCGCGAAGCACGTCCCCCAACGGAGCGCCGGCCAGCTCCCGGAAACCGGGGAAGCGCGCGAGGAAACTCACATACTTCGGCACCACCCGGTCAACCTGGGTCTGCTGGAGCATCACCTCGGAGACGAAGACGCCGTAGGGGCCGACTCCTTTTCTCCAGGGCAGGTCGCGGCCGTGCAGGGAGTAATGGGAGTACACCCTGTCCCGGAAGCTCATCACCCACCGGGGCGCGCGTGTGCCCGGGCCGGTTCGCCGTGTCGTTGTGCCGGTGCGCATTTTCAGTACTCCTCCATGATACACATCATGGAGGCAGGCCGGCGGTATATCAACCATTATTGCGCATGATATTGCCGCGCGCAAAAAAGAAAGCCCGGGTTGTCCCGGGCGAGAGGCAATGAGGAAATGAATATTAGGGTTGCTTAAAAACCGCTGCTTTTCAGCATCTTCGCCACGTTTACATAGAAGCCCTCGGCATCGAACCCGGGCGTGATGCCGAAGAGGTGGTTGATTTCCGAGAAATGGTCCACGCCGAAAAGGCCGGTGATGGTGCCCTTCCAGGTTCCCCACACCGCGCTGTTGACCGGGACGATGCCGTCATTGTCGCCGTCGTAATACTTGATGAGCAGCCAGGTGGGCGCCAGAAGGAGGTTGGGCGTCAGTGCATACCGCTTCCCCGCGTAGCTGAAGTACCGGACGCCGGGCATATCGGGCGTATTGGGATTGAAGATGTTGTTCATGTTGCTGTGGGTCATTTCGTTGGTGGCGGCCATGAAATCGGGGTTCTCATCGCCGGCGACGATGCCGCCCCAGAGCGTGTTCATGATCGCGGTAATGGCCCACCGGGCGACATTGGGGAGTTTTCCCACAACCACGTCGGAGAGCGCGGTGCCGCGGTTAGGGGCCGATATCATTACGAGGGATGCGACCCTGCTTGCCATCCCGAGGTTGGTTATCATGTAGCGCGCGGAAAGACCTCCCTGGGAGTGGGCGATGATGTTAACCTTCGACTTGCCGGTTACGGCGAGGACCCGAAGTATGAAGGATTTCATCTGTACCGCCCGCTGGGCGGAAGTGGCGAAGGCGCTCATATCGACCACGAACACCCTGGCGCCCTGGTCTTCCAGCGCGTCTTTTATTCCATAGAAGTAATCGATTCCGAAGATGAATTCGTCGCTGCCGGCATATCCGTGGGCAAGGACGATGGGATATCTTAAATTTAATGTCGATGAGCTGCCGCCGGCATACGAGAAGGCGGGAACGAGCAGGAGAGCGAGCAGAGCAAGTGTTGCTATCTTTTTCATTGTGATACCCCCGGAATTTTCAACCGCATTTGATAAACCAACCAGCCGGTTGGTGATTAATATTTACTGAAATTAGAGCTCAATGTCTTTTCAAAACCCGGGATAACGATATTTGCGCGTGTGCAAAAACCGATTTCCCAGAATTTGATTATATTTTATGGATAAAAAAGGAGTGAAACTGATGCCAACATCTCCGTTTTCGCGGTAAAAAGCTTATGGGGTTGTACGTTGATTGCGGTCGAAAATGTACCGCGAGAGTCATGCGAAATATACGACGCAGGTCGATTGCTATTAGGTTATGTCGCATTAACGTTTCAAGCCGGGCTGCTCCCGCCACCGGAGTGAGATACAGACACAGACTCCTTCTTGTAATGAAGCATTCCCTGTAATATTCCAGTTATTGCGTATTAAAACTGTAGAGGGGGTGGTCATGGGCAATTGATAAGCCCGGTTAGATAATTTCTTGACAAGGATATGTCATATGATATTGTTAATAGGCGCTTCTCAATCGTCGGTTTTCGGCGGCTTTCCCGGTTCCGGGATGGACGTTGATGGGTTTTATGTTAAATTTTCATCGTGCAGTGTCCGATAATTAATTGTTCAGTGCGTTCATCCGCCCGGTTGGCTTATGTCGGATGACGAAATGGCGTATCACTGTCAGCGCGGCGACATTATCACTGTATATATTTTTTAAAACTTAATTAAAAGGAGTTAACGGATGAAAAGGGAGGTCAAACCGGTAATTCTGTCCATCCTTATGGGGGTAACGATATTCCTCGTGGGGAACGGCAACCTGGCTGTCCAGGCACAGAATGAGCAGAATAAATCGTCCGACCAGCAGGTGAAAACCGGCCTGGTGTGGGACTGGATGAATGATTTCGAGAACAGCGAGGACTGGCGGGCCGTGGCAACCTGCCCCCTCGGCGAGACAAAGACCCGCAAGATTGAGGGCAGGCCCCGGGTGGTCAACGATGACGGTTCCGTCACCGTGGTTCCGTCCAAGGATCTGGGCCTCGAGGGAAGCGAGGAAAAAGGCAAGGACGAGAACGGATACGAGCATGAGTCGAAATACGTTCTCGGCGTCAGGACCTATTTCATGGACAGGGGTTTTGACAGGGTAGAGGTGTTTCCTCCCAACGAATATATCATCCGGGGAAAAGCGAAAGAAGTCCGCGTGTGGGTGCTGGGCCGCAAGTTCCGGCATACCCTGTACGTGAAGCTCCGCGATTTCACGGGCAACCTGCACAGGCTTAAGATTGGCCGGCTTGACTTCTGGGGATGGAGGGAAATGTCGGTGGTGGTGCCGGGCTGGCTGCCGCAGTCGACGAGGTACGCGCTGCTTGATAAGAATCTCCATTTCGTATCTTTCTATGTGGAGAGCGACACGTATGAGGTGCCCGGTACGTTCTACTTCTATCTTGATAATTTCAGGATACGCACCGATCTCTCCGAATTCACGGGCGATACATCAATCAAGGATACCTGGTAGAACAGGAACAGGACCAGAGAAGGGAGGCTATTATATGATTACCACGCGTAAGTTTTTCATTGTGCCGGTTGTCGTCGCGGCCATGGCCGTCTGGCTGGGCATGCGGATAAACGCGCACTCTGAAGTCGTCACAAACGTAAGTCCCGACATCAGCGCAGACCAGGTCAAGGCTTTCGTGGTCGAGGACTTCGAGGACGCCGGCAAGATAGGCAACGAGGACGGCTGGAGGCTCACCACCACGCCCCAGCGTCTCAAGGATGAAAACAAGAAGGACAAGAACCCGGTTCCGATCCTCGAGCAGAAGATCATCACGGGTCGCCCGGCCGACATGCGTCCCGACGAGTGGTCGCAGAACAAGCTCGGCATCAAGAACAACGAGATTGACAAGGTAAAGAGCGTCTACGGGGTGCATTTCAAGTTCAGATATCCCGGCTATAATTCGGTGCACATCGAACCGCCGGTGAATCCCGATCTTACCCCGGAAGGTGAAAACAAGAAAGTCCGGGGCATAATACTTCCAGGCAGGGCGAAGGGCGTGTCCCTGTGGGTGCATTCCCGCGGCCATCCTTATACGCTCGAGTGCTGGGTGGAAGACTACCAGAACAGGGTCCACATCCTGAAAATGGGGAAGACTAATTTTGTCGGCTGGAGGCCCATGAAGGCCTATATCCCCATCACCATACCGCAGGCGGTCGACACGTTCCCCCAGACCAAGTTCATCAAGGTGGTCCGGCTGGTCCTGAGGGCCGATCCGATGGCTACAGCGCAGGATAGCGTGTACATGTTCTTCGATCAGCTCAAGGTGCTCACCGATGATTTCGAGGTCAATTTCGACGGGCTTGAGCTGGATAAAGCGTTCAAGGGTGAATCGGGGAAATCGTCAAATAAGTAAATAACCGGAAATACCGCGATACAAGATCAAAACGCCCCCGGTTACACGGGGGCGTTCAGTTTGAGGGCAGGAGCGAAAAAGCTTTCGGCACGATGGCACGCTCCGGCCGCACCAGGGGCATTTTTAAATGTACGAATAGCCGCTGGCGTATAAGAAAATGCTTGCAAAATTGAATCCCCCATGGTAAATAGTACATGGTGAAGTTCGGGTTTCCCGCAGGTTCCGGCCGGTTTGCCGGTGACAACGGGTACACACAGACCGCGGCATCGTTCAGTTGCAATAGCCAGTTCACTTCTTCCGGGTTTCAATTCTTCCTTTTTTACTCGATTTGAGTCGGAATATGAGGCGTGCCATTTGCGCCCGCTGGCTGGGGTTTCGTCCGGATAAAAAAAGTGACCTGAATGGAGCGCGGGAAGTATTCGCCGGGTGAATATCGGCGGTACAGCCGCGACGCCGCGAGAAAGTTAAAACGGGTAAACGCTATGACACGTGACAAGATTCTGGAAAAACTTGGCTCCCTCTTCAAGGAGGAACTGTGGGGAAGGATAGAGCCAAAGGATATCGGCATATCGAGATTCAAGATACTCGATGACCTTTTCAACAATATCGTCAGCGAGAACATGTTTGACGAGGTGCGGGAGGTGTGCGGCAAGCAGCTCGAGGAGCATCCCGCGTCGGTGTCGGCTGCGTACCTTATCGGCCTTACCGGGTATCATACGGGGAGGCTGGACGATACGGGCAAGATCCGCAAGCTCATCGACCTGTTTTCTGACAGCCACAAGTGGGCGGTGGTTGAGCGCGTGTCGGAGAAGATTCTCGAATACGGGGAGAACAGGGTTGCGCTGAAGGCACTTGCCACCAGCCTGGAGCGCCTGGGGAAGAACAAGGAGGCCATCCCCGTGTGGGAAAACCTCCTGAAGATAGACCGCTTCGACGCCGAGGTGGCGAAGAAGCTCGCCTTCGCGCTGGTTGACGAGGACAACGAGAAGAGCATACTCTACATGAAGCTTTCCATTGAGGGCTTCATAAAGAACGGGGAGTTCGGAGAGATTTCATCGCTCTGGAACAAGCTGCTGAGCGTCACCGAGGAGGACCTTGCGTTCTTTGAAAGGATCGAGCGCCTTCTCGTGGAGGCGAAGCAGTTCGACCTGACGGCGCAGTTGCTGAAGTCGCTCCTGAACAAGTACCGCGACGAGGAGAATCCCGCACAGTCCATCGAAATCCTCAAGAGGATACTGCAGTACGTCCCCGACGACAACTCGTCGAGGCGCGACCTGATCCGCTTCTACGACAAGAAGTACGGCGAGCATTCGCAGTACCAGCAGTTCCTGAAGATATCGAAGCTGAACAACTACAAGGCCCCGGTGAGGGCCGCGATCCAGAACTTCGAGCGCAACATAGTGTTCGACAAGGACAACTACGTGTTTCACCGCGCCTGGGGAGTGGGAAAGATCATCGATATCGACAGCGACAATATCGTCATCGACTTCAAGGACAAGCTGGGTCACAAGATGTCGATACAGATGGCGCTCCAGTCTCTGACTCCCATCGGCAGGGATCACCTCTACGTGCGCGAGTACGAGGATTCCGAGTCGCTGAAGGCCCTGTTCAAGGACGACTTCATGCAGTTTTTCGAGGTGCTCATCCGGTCCTTTGAAATGCAGATCATGCTCGCCGACGTGAAAAAGGAGCTGATACCGAAGTACATCGACGCGAAGTCGTGGGCGAAGTGGTGGAGCAGGAAGCGGACCGAGATCAAGAAAAATCCGCACTTCGCCTTCTCGGACAAGAAGAAGGACCTGATCATAATGCGCGACAAGCCGGTGACGTTCGCCGACGAGTTGCTCGAGGGCTTCACTGCGGCCGCCGGTTTCAGCGACAAGCTCACCTACGCCATGGAGTTCGCGAACAACATCGACCGCGAGGAGGGGGAGGCCATGGTCTCCTACTTCGTGGATTACTTTTCCGACCAGGCGAGGCACGCGAGCCCCACGAAGCAGGTGCTCTCGTACTTCATCCTTAGGAGCCTCACGAAGTTCGTCGACGAAAAGAAGCTCAAGCTGGAGCCGGTGAAGGAGAAGGTCATAGGCTACATCAAGAGCGCGACGCAGGACCTGCCCCTCATCTCGATGAAGATCAGCTCCTACGACTACAAGAAGGATTTCGTGAACCTGATAGAGGAGGCGCGGGAGGACTGGGCGTCCGTGACATCGGACATACTTTTCGAGACGCCGGTGCGGATACACAAGTATATCATCAACAACCTTATTCGCGCTCATGCCTACAATACGATAAACTCGTTCATCGACCGCCTCATCACCGGTGCGAAGCAGTCGCCGGAAATTTTTCTGTGGGTCGCGCGGAATATCCTGACGAAGGCGTGGGACTACGAGTGGATCGATTTCTCCCGCGAATCGCTCTTGGTCAACTATTTCCGGCTCATGAACGAGCTTAAGAAGATCGAGCCCAAGGGAAACAGGCTGAAGAACATGGCGCTGGAGACGCTCTTCGACAACGAAGCGCAGGTCCTGAAGGAAATCGTCGCGCAGAGCTCCGCGCAGCTGGCGGGGCGCCTCTACGACGTGTTCATCGCGCTTCCCTACGTCGAGGACTCGCACCGCGACCGCTTTCTCTCCGCGATCCGCGCCCGCCACGCTGACTTTATCGCGTCGGGCCAGGCGAAAGCGCCCGAGGAGTGGGAGATCAACGTGGAGAAGATATTCGTCTCTCAGGAGGGCCTGGACAGGATGAACGCCGAGCTCCGGCGACTGAACAGCGACATGGTGAAGCTCTCCCAGGAGCTGGGCAAGACCTCGGACGTGTCGGGCGATGTCCGGGAGAACGTGGACTACAACAGGCTGATGGAAAACCAGATCACGCTCGAGATGTCGATAAACAAGCTCCAGGGCGAGATCAAGAAGGCGGAGCTGATAAACCTGGACGCGGTGAACACCGAGTCGGTGAACATCGGCACGGTGGTCGGCATCGAGAACGTCGAGACCGGCGACCGGTTCTCGTACACAATACTGGGCCCCTGGGACGCGGATTTCGAGAAGAACATCCTTTCCTATCGCTCGCCCATCGCCCAGTCCCTCATGGGCAAGAAGACGGGTGACGAGGTCGCAATGAAGGTGGGCGACGAGACGAAAAAGTTCAGGATAACGACGATAGAATCATGCAGAAAATAAACAGATACGACGCGTACTTCGAGTACGCGGGGAACGTGCTCTCGTGTGAGGGGGTGGACCTCCGGGAACTGGCGAAGGAATTCGGGACGCCGCTGTACGTCTACACCGAACGCGGATTCCGCGACAGGTTCCGGGAACTCGACTCGGCCCTCGCGGGGATGGAACACCTGATCTGCTATTCCGTGAAAACGAACAACAACCTCTCGCTCATCCGGATCATGGGCGAGATGGGCTCCGGCGTGGACGTGGTGTCTGGCGGGGAGCTCTTCCGCGCCCTGAAGGCCGGCATCCCGGCGGAACGCATCGTCTTCGCCGGCGTGGGAAAAACCGCCGAGGAGATCGCTTACGCCATCGACTCCGGAATCCTGATGTTCAACTGCGAATCGTTCCAGGAGATCGAGGAGATCGACCGCATATCGCGCGAGAAAGGGAAGGTGACGGATATAGCCGTGCGGGTGAATCCCGACGTTGACGCCGATACGCACCACTACATCACCACCGGGAAGAAGGAGAACAAGTTCGGCATCACTATCGAGCAGCTCCTCGCGTACCTGCCGGCGCTGCGCAGGCTCTGGGGCGTAAGCCTCAAGGGGCTCCACGCGCACATCGGGTCGCAGATACTATCAGTATCGCCCTTCCTGGAGACGGTGGACAAGTTCGTGGCGCTCACCGCGGAGCTCCGGGGCGTGGGATTCGACTCGTTGAGGTGCATGAACCTCGGCGGCGGCCTGGGCATCGTCTACAACGACGAGACTCCATTTGACACGAAGGCATGGGCGGCCGGGGTGATGGAGCGGGTGAAGCCGCTGGGGCTCAAGCTCATCATAGAGCCGGGGCGGTACATATCCGGCAACAACGGGGCGCTGGTGGTGCGCGTCACCTACAAGAAGCGCGGCGACGCCAAGATTTTCCTCATCACCGACGGCGGGATGAACGACCTTATCAGGCCCTCCCTCTACGGCGCCTACCAGCAGTTGGTGAACTGCCTCCGCAGGGACGGCACCGAGAAGGCGGACATCGTGGGGCCCGTCTGCGAGTCGGGGGACTTCTTCGCCAAGGACAGGGAGATAACCATAACCGAGCAGGGCGATCACCTGGCGG
>JAGODF010000175.1 GCA_017998375.1 Spirochaetota bacterium | reverse complement strand
CCCTCTACTACAACAGCGCCGATTCCTCCATAGAGGACTACACCGGCGGCCTCCGTGACCTGGAAAAGAAACTGTTGCGGTCCATCGGCGACCCGGAGAAGAAGTTCCGCGACGACCCGGTTCGCATCATCCGAGCGGGAAGATTCTGCGCCCAGCTCGGATTCAGGCTCCCGCGCAAGGAACTCAGCGCCGCCGTCAAGTGCGCCCCCTGCATCACCGAGGCGAACGCCAACCGGCTCCTGGAGGAGTTGTACAAGATACTCCGCTCGGGCGCTTCTGCAAAGTGCTTCGTCAACCTGAACCTCTTCGGCATACTGCCGCTCTGGATCCCGGAGCTCGCCCGGGAGAGCGTTCTCACGCCGCTCCTGAAGCGCCTCGCCGTGCTGGACGGCCGGCGGCAGCGCGGCAAGGAAATATCGAACTGCGTGCTCCTCACGGCCCTCCTCTTCGACCTCTTCGAGGAATCGGGAAGGAAAGCCGCCGAGCGCGGCGGGTTCCAGGACGCCTTCGTGGCCATCCGGCGGGACTTCAACGATCTTGCGGTGAGGATGCGCATTCCCAAGAAAGAATGGGACAAGGTCGCCAACACCGCGGCGCGTCTCTGGTCCTTCACGCGTCCCGCGAACAGGAAGTGGAAGGGTGAAAACAAGTTCGTCCACAGCCTGTACTTCCAGGACGCCATCAGGTTCTTCGAAATCTACGCCGAGGCCATAGGCGGCCTGGAATCGCAGCTGAAATACTGGTGGCAGCGGGAAACGGAGGCCGGCCCTACGTCGCACTCACACGGCACCTCCCACCCCGCCCATCCGCACACGGCCACACATCCTCACGCGACCGCCCATACGCCGCGCCACCAGGCCCACCCGGCGCCGCATCCGCACACCGGTCCCGCGAGGGAAGAGGGAGGCACTGACGAAGTGAAGAAACGCCGCAGACGCCGCCGTCCCCGCAGGAGAAAACCTTCAGAAAGCCAGCAGGCTCCGCAGGCGCCACAGCCACCCCAGGCATGACATACCGGCGCGGCCGCGGCCGCGCCGTCCCCATTCCGCACGCCGAACCCAGCCTCACACCGTGATCGTCGATGAAAAAGTTGACAGATACCGCCATGTCGGAATATCTGTCATCCGACACGATTGAATGACGAGGTGGTGCACCATGAAAAAAGTTGGGTTTATCGGCTGGCGCGGTATGGTGGGTTCGGTCCTCATGGACCGGATGCGCGAGGAGAAGGACTTCAGGGGATTCGAGGCCCTCTTCTTCACCACGTCCCAGGTGGGGCAGAAGGGACCCGACGTGGGCCTGGACATCCCTCCCCTGGTGGATGCCTCCGATGTAGACAGGCTCGCGCAGATGGACATCATCGTCACCTGCCAGGGAAGCGACCATACCAAGGAAGTGCACCCAAAACTCCGGGCGAAGGGCTGGAAGGGATTCTGGATAGACGCGGCCTCGGCGCTCCGCATGAAGCCCGACAGCATCATCGTCCTCGATCCGGTGAACCGCGACGTCATCGACCGGGGGCTGGCCTCGGGAGTGAAGGACTACATCGGCGGCAACTGCACGGTGAGCCTCATGCTCATGGCGATAGGCGGGCTTTTCAGGAGGGGCCTCGTCGAGTGGCTCTCCACCATGACCTACCAGGCGGCCTCGGGCGCGGGCGCGAAGAACATGCGCGAGCTCATCGCACAGATGGGGGTGATATCGGCCAGCGCGAAGAAGCTCCTCGACGATCCCGCGTCCGCGATCCTTGATATCGACAAGAACGTGTCCGACACGATCCGCGGCGCCGGCATGCCCGTGGCGAACTTCGGGGCGCCCCTGGCGGGGAGCCTGATACCCTGGATCGACAGCCTCCTGCCGGAAACCGGGCAGACCCGCGAGGAGTGGAAGGGAATCGCCGAGACCAACAAGATCCTCGGCACCCCGTCCCCCATCCCGATCGACGGGATCTGCGTGCGCGTGGGCGCCATGCGCTGCCACAGCCAGGGCCTGACGATCAAGCTGAAGAAGGACCTGCCGATTGATGAAGTGACGTCGATCATCGCCGGTTCCAGCGAATGGACGAAGATCATCGGCAACACGAAGGAAGAGACGCTCAGGGGTCTGAGCCCCGCTGCGGTCAGCGGCACGCTCACCGTTCCCGTGGGCAGAATCCGGAAGATGAATATCGGGCCGGAATACGTGACCGCCTTCACCGTTGGCGACCAGCTCCTCTGGGGCGCGGCGGAGCCGATACGGCGCATACTGAAAATCGTCCTGGAGCACCTGGGATAGAACGCAAAGGCCGGGAGAATCATTCCCGGCCTATTGTATATCATCCCGCCGCCGGTTGTAATCCCGGATGAGGCGGGCCAGCTCCTTGTCCTTCCGCTTTTTCTCCATGCGCGCCTTCTCGTCCACCCGGCTTTCGAGGAACGCCATCTCGCGCCTGAGCCTGAGATAATTCTCCAGCCTCCCGGGATCCAGAGCACCGTTCGCTGCCGCTTCCCGGACGGCGCATCCCGGCTCGGAGTCGTGACGGCAGTCGGCATAGCGGCATCCCGCGGCGAGCGCGTCGATGTCGCCGAACGATTCGTCCAGTCCCGCTGCGTCCCAGGGCATGAGCTCCCTCATGCCGGGAGTGTCTATTATCATCCCCCCGCCGGGGAGGAAGAAAAGCTCGCGCGACGTCGTGGCGTGCCGTCCCTTCCGGTCGTCGTCCCTGACCTGCGCCACCTTCTGCCGCTCGTCGCCCAGGAGCCGGTTCACGATGCTTGATTTCCCGGCGCCCGAAGGACCCAGGAGGCAGGCGGTTGCGCCTGCGGGAATGCGGGAGGTTATCGCGGCAAGCCCTTCGCCCGTGAGGGCGCTCAATGCCACCATGTCGCAGCCGGGGATTCTTCCCGAGAGATCCCGGACCGTGTCCGCGGCGTTTGAATCGAGATCACACTTGTTGAGGACGATAACGGGGCTGATACCGGAACCACCCGCCAGGGCGAGATAGCGCTCGGCGAGGGGAATGTTCAGGCGCAGGACGTCCTGGACGATGAACATGACATCGATGTTCGCAGCCATGACCTGCTCCGCGGCCCGCTTCCCGGGCGTTTTCCGCGACAGGAAGTTCCGTCTCGGCAGCAGTTCCATCACCAGGGACAGGTCGTCGTCCCCGGTCGCGCGGACCAGCACCCAGTCGCCGACCACGGGAAGTGATTCATCGCCCTGGTAAAATTTCCCAGAGAGAACACCCTTCAGCTCTCCCGCTTCCCCGGCAAGCGCACAGGTGTCGCGCGATATCGATATCACCCGTGCCGGGAAGGCGCTCTCAACATCATGCCCTTCGAAATGACGTTCGAAATCGGCGCGCCACCCCAGCTTTTCGAGATTTTCCCGTATCATTATTCTGCCGTTCCCTTTGTTCAGGTGAACCATTCCATCATCGCGCGTTCAGTTCCTTCACGCCTGTCCGTCGATACATCCGCAGTATCCTTTCCTCGTACGCATGGAGCGCGGCAAGGCCGTCACGCCCCAGCTCCCTTTCGAGTGCGCGTGTGAGGTCCCGATACTGCTCCTTCGCATGAGGATACCCCGGCGCGGCGGCCCTGAACCTCTTCAGCGCCACGCGCGCAGTCAGGGAATGCACCATCTTCCTGTTGAACTCCACGAACCCGTCCATGCCGCTCCAGCCATGTGCGATGACATGTTCTTCGTTCTCGTGTGATAGCTCCATGATGCGGTTTTCCACATCGGGCACCTCCCCCTTCTCGCGGAGGGCGGCAATTTCATTGAGCCGCTCGATAAAGGCGGGAAACGTGGCGATGTACTTCCTGATGTTGCGCTCGGTAAACTGGAGTTCAAAATTCACAGTGGGAATTACCGCGACTGCCGGCACTGGCGCACGCTGCGCCGGGACCGGGGACGCGCATCCCCCGAGGAAGGCGGCCAGCACCATGCCGGAAAGCAGCAGCACCGCGTACGCATGATACCGCCGGCCCATGTCATCGTCCCCGGCCATCCGTTTTCCCTCCGCCCGAAAGCCGGTGGACCCGCGCTTCCGGGATGAGTTCCTTCACTGTCCCGGAGATGTTTTGTTCCTTTGTAAAGAGTACGACCTGCCAGCCCTGGTCCCGGTGGAACTTTTCCAGCAGGGAAAGGGCCCGCTCCACCCGGGTCCAGTCCAGGGAATGGAACGGCTCGTCCAGGACGATGATTCCTTTCTCTTCGCCGTCCCAGGAGCGCAGGGCCAGGGCGAGGCGGGCCGCCAGGCAGAAGGAATCCCTCGTCCCGGTGGAAAGGTCCGCGAGGGACCGGAGGTTCCCGCCCGCGTCGGCGATCTCGACGGCGCCGTTGTCGAAGTCACGGAGGGCGACGTGGCGTCCAGCCGGAAGTATCCCGTCCATGAAGCGGGATATGTCGCCGCCGAGCTCGGCGAACACAGCGTCGGAATCCTTCGCCATCCCGGCGAAGACGTCGCGCGCCACGGCGGCGGCCTTCCGGTCGAGGGTGAGCTCCGCGATCTCCACGTCGAGTTTCCTGATAGCGATTTCCTTCGCGTGGATCTGTTCCGGCAGGTCGCCCAGGGAGCCGATGACCTCGCCCTCGCCCTTGTCGATGGCGCTGCGGAACGAGGCCTGTTTCGCCGCGAGTGTCTTCTCCTCCTGTTTCAGCCCGGCGAGCTCCCGCTGGAGCCTGGTCATCTCGGCGTCGGTGATTTTTTCACCGGTGATCTCCTCCCGGAGCCGCGCCGCGCGCAGCTCGCACTCCGCCTTGAGGCCGTCAACAGTCTTTGCGCCTAAGCGTTTCATCTCGGCGTCGAGTTCCCCGGCAAGCCGGCTGAAATTCTCCCAGGCGGAGGCGTACTCACCCCGGAGTACGGCATATTCACCGGGATCACGCACTCCGAGGGCGGAGAGCTCCCTGTCGAGGGCGGCAACGGCCGCTGTCAGCAACTCATCCGCGGCCGCCTCGTCGCGCTTCACCCCTTCCAGCGCCTTCCGCGCGGATGACTCCTCCTCCCGCAGCAGGGTGAGTTCCCCCGCCGCCGCATCGCACTCGCTCTGTACCGCCACGAGCTCCCGCCCCAGCCCCTCCACCGTGGCCGATGACAGCTCGAGCCCGGTCCTGGCGCGCCATTCGTCCTTCAGGCGCTGTATGAATCCGGAGGGATCGGGCGACTCCTCGACTTCCCGGGTCTTCCTCGAGAAGAAACCCATCACCAGGGCGATCACCGCGCCGCCCACGAGGGCGGCCACGGCAAGATATTTCTGAGGCACCATGATGAACCCGGCAATCCCCGCGGCCACTGGAAGCGCCGCCAGCGCCAGGAAAGTTTTCTTCCACGCCATGACCATCCTGATAACGGGCCGGGGAGCAGAACTTTCGATGGTGGCCGAAAGCTGGGACGCGACGAAAGCGCGCCCCTTGAGCGCCTCCACGCGGGCGCTCCGGTGGGCGATCTTCCCCGCCAGTGCGTCCAGCTGCCGCGCTGCCGCGGCCACCTCGCCCGCGAGACGGGTCTTCTCCGCACGGCGCCCGTCGACGCCCGCCGACAGCGACCTCAGTGTAGCGGTTTTGTCGTCGGCGTACCTTTCCAGGCGGCGCACCCCGGCCTCCAGCGCGGCATGCCTGGCGACCAGTTCCATGGCGCGCACCACGCCCTCGCGCTCGCGGATTTTCCCCTGCTGCTCCAGCAGTCGCTCCTTTTCGCGGAGCGCCGCCTCCGTCCTTTCCGCGGAGGCGGCGACGGCGTCGAGCTCGGCCTTTCTCTGCCGCAGGTTCTGTTCTCCGGAGAGTATCCCCGCCTTGCGCGACTTCAGCGATTCGAGCGCGGCCGTGAGCTCTCTCCGCTCTTCCTCCAGGCGTTTCAGCTTCCGCATGTGCGCCGTGGTGCCGTTGTCGCTGGCGAGCTTCTCGAATTCGGAGGCGAGCATGCCGGGATCGACACCGCCAGTGAAGATGGACGACTTGACCCGCTCGAGCCAGTCCCCTCCCGTGGAAAGATCGAGGGTGATATTCCCCGCGCCGATGGCGTGGAGGTTGATGAACTCATCCTGGTCGATTTCGATCCGGGAGCCGTCGAACACGAGCTCCGATTCGCGCGCCTCACCGTACCTCGCCGCCAGCCGCCGTCCCGCGGTCGTGGTGCGCTTCGGCCTGCTGATGTTGTCGAAGATCGCATCGAAGAGTGTGGTCTTTCCGGACTCGTTTTCTCCCGCGAAGACCGTCACCGGGGAAAACGCAAACGCCGCGTCCCGGAACTTGCCGAACGACTTCAGCCGCAGCTCCTTTATCATGAGCGGGCCTCCAGGAGTTCCTTGATTCGGAGAAGGCCCAATTCCCTGGCCCGGAGCCATGCCCGCACGTCAGCGGGATCGTCGCTCCGGGGACCCGCCGATTTCCACGTGTCGAGGAACTTTCTCGCGATGGGCTGGGCCGATATTCCGTCGAGGACGGCCAGGTCCCTTTCCGCTTCCACGCGCCGCACCCGCCGTCCGATATCCGCGGTCAGCGCGTCGATCGCGTCACCCGCCACCGTTTCGTTTTCCACGACGCCGAAAAATCGCAGGCTCACGTAGTCGCTCTGCCCCCAGGCGCGGGTTTCCGGCGGCAGCGCGTCGATATCGCCCCCGAAATTCACGAAAAGATCAAGGGAGCGATACTGTCCCGCGGAGGAAAGCTCGCGGGCGGAAACGCGGACGGCATTCTCGACATCGAGGAGCGCCACGCGGCGGGGGCCGTACTCGTTCCTGCGCCAGACCCGGGCAGAGCCGGGATAGACGATGTCCGTGGCCCCCTGGCGCTGGGAGCGGCCTGCATGGATGTGGCCCAGTGCCGCGTAGTCGGCGCCGTGCCGCTGAAAGAGGTCGGCGTCCATCACCGCGGCCCTTGCGTCGGATTCGCCGTCGTCGCCGGCGTAGCTCATGCCCGCGACTATGCCGTGGGCGACGGCTATGCGCACGGGCGCCCGCTTCGCGGGGACCTTCCATTCCGTGTAGCCGCGGTAATCGGGCTGATGGGGCACCGCAAGGAACTCGATTCCATCCCGGCAGATGAGCCGGAAGGGAGCGCCGTCGAACTCGACGCAGTTCTCCGCGGCGATGCCGAGGTCGAAGCTCGCGAGTTTCCTGGCGCCGCGGCCCAGGTCCTCGTGGTTGCCTGCCACAAGGATGACCTCGCAGGCGCCGCGGAGGGAAGCCATTCGCTCACGGAACCCGGCGCGCAACTCCGCGGCATCGTCGAAGGAGTTGAAGGTATCGCCGGCGAACAGGAGGAAGGCTGCGTCCTCCGCCTTCGCCAGGGAGACGATTTCATCGAGAACGGCAAGTGAGTAGTCGCGCTCGCCGGCGGGTTCTGCGGTTAGATGGAGGTCCGCACAGTGAAGCACGCGTATCATGCATCTGCTCCTTTGGTTTGAGTGTGGTAATGGAACGACGGGACCGGGATACACCTCCGGCGCGATAGTAAATATACATGGTGCGGTATGACAGATAGCGTCAGGGGTATCGTTATTACGCCCGCAGCGTCGACCAGCCGGCAAGTCATATCAGGCACCTTTCCTTTTTACGCACTTGTAGGCGGCGATGAAATGATCACCGTATATAGCATCCTCCAGGTCGAAGCCGGCGCGATAGAGCATCTCTTCCATGATCCAGTCGAAGGTTGAGTATTCCGCCCGGATGTGGCGGGCGAAGCTCACGCGGAACGATTCGCCGCCTTTCTCCGCAATTTCCTTCACGGCGTAGTCGAGGGACTTCTCGTAGCGCTCGAGCGGAAGCGAGAAGACGACATCGCGGAGGAAGAAGCGCCCTTCCGGCGGCAGGAGCGCGGCAATGCGCCGCAGGGCGACCTGTTTCCAGAAATCCGGAAGATGGTGGAGGGCAATTTGCGAGACCGCGCACCGGGCCGGCTCGCCGACGTGCTCGTAGGTGAGGAAACCGGCGCGCACGAACTCGATGTTGGAGAGGCCGGCGGCGCGGGCTTTTTCCGCGGTGAAATCGAGCATTGGCTGCGAGATGTCCACCGCAACGACCCTGCCGCAGCGTGCAGCGGCCCTGAGGGCAATGGCGCCGGTGCCAGCCCCGAAATCCACCAGGGTGGATCCGGGGGCCGGTTCCAGGTAGTCGAGGACCTCGCGCGCCTCGGCATCGGGGTCGCGGATGAGCGCCATGCGCTCATCGTAGGCCCGCACCTCGGCCTGGCTTTCATAATCGGTGCCCGCGTGATGGAGTTCGTTGTACTGCCATTCCGGATGTGTCGTGGTCATGCCTTGTTCTCCTCCCGGCATTTTTGTGCGGGGATTTCGAAGAATCGTCAATAGATTTTTGATGATGAGATGGTTTTTCGGGTTCAGGTGGGCGGTGCGGTGAGGAGGGTGGTAGGTATTCCCCAGTAAAACACCCAACAGGTCACATCACCAACGTATATTTTTGAAATGGCATAATTATGATACCGATAACTATCCACATCCCCTTTTAATTTTATCAGGAATTCATCGAGATACAGCCTAATGGCTTCCGCGATGAGAAACGACACCGACATCTTCCCCACCTTCTTCAAATC
>JAGODF010000174.1 GCA_017998375.1 Spirochaetota bacterium | reverse complement strand
CCCTTTCTCGGGGAACCCGGCGGGCGTATGCCTCCTTCCGGGGCCCGCCGACGACGGCTGGATGCAGAACGTCGCCAGGGAGCTCCACCTCCCGGAGACCGCCTTCGTATCGAAGGAAAGCGACGGATTCCGCCTCCGCTGGTTCAGCCCCGCCGCCGAGGTGGACCTCTGCGGCCACGCGACCCTTGCCGCGGCCCATGCGTTAAGAGAGCGGGGCATGGCGGGGCCTTCGGCGGTGCGGTTCTATACCCGCAGCGGCATTCTCACCGTGAACTACCGCGGAGACACCATCGCCATGGATTTTCCCGCGGAGCCGGCCGCCTGGGTGGAGCTCCCGTCCATCATCGTGAACGCCACGGGCCTCATGCCGCTCTACTGCGGCAGGAACCGCATGGATTACGTCGTCGAGGCGGCCTCGGCGGAAACGGTGCGCGCCCTCAATCCGGATTTCCGTATTTTACAGACCCTGAAGACCCGCGGCGTGATAGTGACCGCGGCATCGGACATGGCGGGTTTCGATTTCATCTCCAGGTTTTTCGCCCCGGCGATAGGCATCGACGAAGACCCGGTGACCGGATCGGCGCACTGCTGCCTGGGACCCTACTGGGCGGCGAAGCTGCGGAAAAACGACCTGAAGGGATACCAGGCGTCGGCGCGCGGGGGCGTGGTTGATGTCAGCGTGCGCGGGGAGCGTGTGCTTCTCTCCGGCAAGGCGGTGACGGTGTCGCGCGGGGAGATTTTAGTGTAGGGATCGGTCAACGAAGTCTCGAAAACGCTTTCGCGCCTTCGTTTATTGCGGCATGCAGCAGTTCTTGTACTTCTTCCCGCTGCCGCAGGGGCACGGGTCGTTCCTGCCGGTGCCCGGTATCACCCCTTTCTTCATGAGATCCAGGGCCTCCTTCCGGATCGCGTTCACCTTCGAGGTGAGTATGATGAGCATCGATATCACCAGGACCAGGTCGTTGCGGGTCGCCTCACCCTTGCCCAGCTTCCCCGAGAGTGACACCGAATAATTGAAGATTGATGACATGGAGGGCTCGAAGGTTTTTTCCGTGTACTCCTGCATGGCCACGGGGGATTTCGTCGGGATGTTGAAGCGCGCCACCATTCCCTTCAACACCGCGATGAGCCATGAGCCGCACACCTTCTCCGCGCTTTCGGGTCCCGAGTGAAGTGTCAGCAGGGCCTCGGAGAGATCGGAGAGCCTGTTCACGGCGCGCTCGCTCTTCGTCTCTTTCTCCATCTCCTCCAGCAGCGCCATCACCGATTGGTAATACGAGGTGTAGAGCTCCACGGGCGCTTTCGGGTCCTCCCGGCCGTCCAGCCCGAACCGCGCGTTGAGTTCCGCGATCTTCGCGGCCAGGCTGTATTTGCCATCGGGATCGTGGAACATGTAGAAGATGGAGAGCGCTTCCGCCAGGAGGTCCATGGGCATCTCCATCCGGCTGAAGCCGTCGGCGAATTCGCGCAGGAGCGACGGGCTGAGGGGGCCCGCGGGTTTTCCTTCCATGGCGGTCATGCCTCGGGCCGGAGCAGCGGGAAGAGGATGGTGTCCTTGATGGAGGAGGTGTTGACGAAGAGCATCACCACCCGGTCGATGCCGATGCCCATGCCTCCCGCCGGCGGCATGCCGTACTCCAGCGCGTTGATGTAGTCGTAGTCCATCATCTGCGCCTCGTCGTCGCCTGCCTCGCGCATCCTCACCTGCTCCTCGAAGCGCCTGCGCTGGTCCGCGGGATCGTTGAGCTCGGAGAAGGCGTTGCCGATCTCCCGCCCGGCGATGTACGGCTCGAAGCGCTCCACGAACTCCGGGTTGTCGTCGCGCGACTTCGCCAGCGGCGAGAGCTCCGTGGGGTAGTCCATCACGATCGTGGGCTGGATGAAGTTCCCCTCGACGCGCTCCTCGAACACGAACTCGGCCACGCGCCACTTCGAAAGCTTGTCCTCAATCTTCACACCGATCTTTTCCGCGGCGGCGCGCGCCTCTTCGCCGGACGATATCGCCATGAAGTCTATGCCCGTGTATTTCTTGATGGCGTCCACGTAGGTGATGCGCGTCCAGGGCGGCGTGAGGTCTATCTTCGCGTCCTGGTAGTCTACCACCGTACCGCCAAGGAGCTTCTTCGCCAGCGACGAGATCATGTCCTCGCAGATGGACATCATCACGTTGTAGTCGGCGTAGGCCTCGTAGAGTTCCAGCATTGTGAACTCGGGGTTGTGACGGGTCGATATCCCCTCGTTGCGGAAGTTGCGGTTGAGCTCGAAGACCTTCTCGAAGCCTCCCACGATGAGCCGCTTGAGGTACAGCTCCGGCGCGATGCGCAGGTAGAGGTCGATGTCCAGCGCGTTGTGGTGGGTGATGAACGGGCGCGCCGCGGCGCCGCCGGCGATCGCCTGCATCATGGGCGTCTCCACTTCTATGTAGCCGCGGGACGACAGGTACTCGCGGATGCCGGTGATGATCCTGCTCCTGAGGATGAAGTCCTTCCGTGTCTTCGGCGTGACGATCAGGTCCACGTAGCGCTGCCGGTAGCGGAGCTCTTTATCGGCGAACTCGTCGAAGAGCTGGCCGTCCTTTTCCTTCACCACGGGGAGCGGACGCACGCACTTCGCCAGCAGGGCGAAATCGGCCACCTCCAGGGTGATCTCGCCGGTCTTCGTGCGGAACGTCTTCCCCGACACGCCGATGATATCGCCCAGGTCCGTCAGCTTGAATATCTCGTACTTCTCCGGGCCGAGCGCGTCCTGCTTGAAATAGAGCTGTATGGTGCCGGTGATGTCCTCTATGTGGGTGAAGGAGGCCTTTCCCATCATCCTGCGCGAGCGGATGCGCCCGGCGACGCTCGCGGTGACGGGGGCTTCGTCCGTGTGCTTCGCGATAATGTCCGCGGCGTAGCTGTCCCGGGGAAACCTGATGGGATAAGGGTTTATCTTCTTCGCGCGCAGCTCATCGACCTTCGCGAACCGCTGGCGCATGATGTCATTAAGTTCTTCGCTCATGGGACGCCTCTCGTTGTAGTTCTCTGTTTCGTTCCCGCGAGTGCGGGGTGGGACCGGCATTCCTCTTCTGTCCTGCCGGCATCAGCGACACAAGGTATCATTTGAAACTGCCGGCACGTGTCAAACGAATTTTGGATGATCAG
The DNA here is from genome assembly GCA_017998375.1 of Spirochaetota bacterium. Taxonomy (GTDB): domain Bacteria; phylum Spirochaetota; class UBA4802; order UBA4802; family JAGODF01; genus JAGODF01. Next base: position 5,400 of record JAGODF010000174.1, on the reverse strand, counting down.
GCAATGTTACCTCGGCTCCCGGACCATTGCCCAGTGGTCCACCCCGGATTCGGGCGGCGAGGCCCGGTGGACGACCTCGAAGCCGTACCGCCGGTAATAGGCGACATTCCGCGCCTTGTGCGTGTCGAGGTAGCAGGCCGACCTGTCCCCGTCCACCTCCTCCAGCATCTTCCTGACAAGGCGGTCGCCGTGGCCCCTGCCCCTGGACGCAGGGTCTATCCCGATGGTCGAGAAATACCAGTGGTCACCGGTGATCATCCGCAAGTGGACCTTCTTCATGTATGCCGATTCCCTCATCTGCCGCCGGATGGCCCCGGCCTGCTGGTGGATGAGCATCGGGATGCCGCCGCGCCGCGCCTCCTCGATGATGCCCCACTTGGGTTTCGATGAGTGGATCCACGCGGCGACTCCTTCGAAGAGCGGGGAGGTGCAGAACGTGCGCCCGTTTGCGACGGCCTGGTTGAGGAGGAACCGGAAGGTCCATCGCGACTGCGCGAGCCTGGTGCGCCCGTCGGGGAAAAAGTGTTCGAATACGGGATCGTCGAAGAATGCGCGTGCCAGAACTTCGGCCGCGCGGTGCACCTGGTCCTTCTGCAATTGGAACATCGGGCTGCTCCTGTACGTTAATCTTGTGAAACGAGGATTGGCGTTAAATCCGGGGTAAGATGCCGCCGCATTCATCCACGTCCGATCATTTTCTTCCCGAGGTCCGGGCGGTCAACAGTTTTGCCAGAAACCGGGGAATCGCAAAAGAGAGGAACAGGTGCGCGCCCAGAACGGGTATGCCCGCCGATGGCCTGCCGGGAACGAGGTTTGTCACCCGCGGACATTCCTTCGGCGACGAGGTCATCCTCGCGCTCGCAAGGACCATGACGGAGAACTGCCGCGCCATGTCACATGTATCCCGCCTCCCTCATGCTCAAGTACGAAACCTCCGTGATAATGAGATGGTCCAGGAGCTCGATGCCGAGTATCTCCCCGGACTCCCTGATGCGACGGGTCGTCTGGATGTCCTCGTGCGACGGCGTGAGGACCCCGGACGGATGGTTGTGGGCGATGATGATGGACGAGCCGGCCTCGCGGATTGCCTCGCGGTAGACCTCCCGGGGATGGACGATGGCCTCGGAGATGGTTCCAATGGAGACCACGCTCTTCTTTATGACGTGGTTCTTGTTGTCCAGGACCAGTACGCGGAACTCCTCGCGCCTTAGGCCCACGAAATCCGGAAGGAGGTGCTTCCACACCAGCGCGGGCGAATCGACCTTCGTGAGCGGCCGGTTGGAGGCGAGGATCCTCCTGCCCAGCTCGAACGCGGCCTGGAGCCTCACGGACTTCACCGGACCCATCCCCGGGTGGGTTGATATCTCCCTCATGCCGGCGCCGTAAAGCCCTGGAATGCCGCCGAAGCTCCTCATCAGTTCCGCCGACAGGTCTATCACGTCGCGCTTCCGGTCGCCGGTTCCCAGCACCACTGCCAGAAGCTCATGGTCCGACAGCTCGCGCACGCTCCCGCCGGCGACGCATTTCTGCACCGGGAGCTGGCCTTCCATCACCCTCATTGAATTTTTCATGTGTCCTCCCTGGAACAGTACGATTCCCGGGGAGAAAAAATTGAAAAAAAACGGCCCCCGTTCCCGGGAGCCGCCTTTTTTTTCCGGAAAATCAGTGCCGGGAATGCCAACCGGGTTCGCGCATCGGGTGCGCAGATCAGCAGTACATTTTCAAGATGTTGGATATATACGGGGGATGTCAATTATTGGTATTTTTTTTGCCTGTTGCGTTTATTTTTCATACTATAGTTTTGGGAGGTCTGTGTTCAAAGCATGCATGTGCGTGCAAAGGAATAATCTGACGTTAGCGGGAGGTGTGAGATGAAAGCGGGGGTTTTGTTAACGGGCACGGGGGCGCTGGTGTACCTGACATCGCACCAGAGCCACATCGATGAAGCGCTCATTCAGAAATTTAAATCAAAAGGAATCAAGAAGTTCATCGCCTATGAGGTCCCTGTCGACAAGGCGAAAGAGCGGTACGCGGGCCATTTCGATATGGTCACGCGAGACCTGAGGGAAACCGACGACCTGCGGATCCTCGATTATGACGGGTCCCGGGCTTTCAGCGTGTTTTCTTTCAGTGAATTGGGCCAGCCGTATACATACGAGGGGTAGGGCCGCCCGGTGGGAATTGCTTGCCGTATCCGCTCGCTGACGCGTGCGCGCGGCTATGGAGCGGGGTGACGCGAGCGCGCCTCACCCCGCGGAATATCTCCCCTGCCGCGGTTCCATCGCCGCGGCGCGAAGAGTAATCTAATCCCTGGGAATGACCAGGATGGGCAGCTTCACCTTGTCCACGATGTTGATGTCGGAGCTGTCAAACATCGCGTTGTAGAACCTTCCCCGGTGCTTGTGCCCCACGATGAGGAGGTCGATATTCTCTTTCCTGCAGTACGCCTCGATCTCCCCGGCGAGATCCCCCTTGGAGACCGCGAAGACCGTCTTCATCTTCCCGAGGATTTCCCCGGGGACTATCTCCCTCACCTTGAGCGCCACGTCGTCCTCGCGGTCCGTGGGATGGCGGTATCCCGCCTGTTCGTCGTTGACATAGAGGAAATGCGTTTTTTCCCCGAAGCCCGCTGCGAGCTCCGCAGCTTTCTTCATGTACGAAAAATCTTCCGAATCGAGATTAACGGGTAATAATATATTCTTGAAGGTTGCCATTGCCTGTCTCGCTCCTTGTTATAATGTGCACGCCATGGGCGCCGCGAACGCAATCAATGCCTTCGCGGCCCCCGTGTCCCGGGGCCCTAAAAGAAGACCAGCGTGGTGAGAATGAATACCACGACCAGGATCGGTATGGAGTACTTGAACATGTACCCGAAGAAGCTCGGCATGCTGATACCGGCTTCCTCCGCGATCGATTTCACCATGAAGTTCGGCGCGTTGCCGATGTAGGTGTTCGCGCCCATGAAGACCGCGCCGGCAGAAATGGCGGCGAGGTAATTGGCCTTGTCTGCGATCAAGCTGTGCACGGCCTGCGCCTCGGGCACGCCGGGATAGAACTTGCCCAGGGCGCTGTTGAAGAAGGTGAGGTACGTGGGCGCGTTGTCCAGGAAGCTCGACAGTATGCCCGTGGCCCAGAAGTAGTGGGCCGGCCTCTCGGTCGACCTGATCAGTGCCGCCAGGGCGCCGCTTTCCCCCGCCTTGAGTATGGCGAGCGCCGGGATGATGGTCATGAAGATTCCGGCGAACAGGTAGGCAACCTCCTTGATGGGGCCCCAGCCGAACTCGTTGGCCTTGCGTACCGCCTCGCTCGTCATCTTGAGGGAGAGTATCCCCATGAGGATGAGGATCACGTCCTTGAGCAGGTTCTCGATGCTCTGGTGGATGCCGAAGATGTTCACCTGCCCCATCTTGACCAGTCCGCTCAGGAGCACCCCGACGATCACGCCGCCCAGGAAGAGGAAATTGAACGCCCCCTCGATCTTCAGCGGTTCCTTTTCACCCGTGGCCATCTGCGACTGGTCTTCCTTCCTGTAATAGAACGTGTCTATCGCGTAATAGATCGCGAGGAGTATGACCGACACGAACGCCATGTGGGGGAGGATGTGCATGGTCCAGAAGAACGGCACGCCGTGGAGGAAGCCCAGGAACAGGGGCGGGTCCCCCAGCGGGGTGAGCGATCCACCGACGTTGCTCACCAGGAAGATGAAGAAGATGATGGTGTGGACCTTGTGCTTCCTCCAGGAGTTCGACCGGAGGATGGGCCTGATAAGTAACATCGAGGCGCCAGTGGTCCCGATCCAGGAGGCGAGGACGGTCCCGATGATAAGTATCACCGTGTTCACCGCCGGGCTGCCCTTCAGGGTGCCTTTCACGTATATGCCCCCGGCCACCGTGAAGAGCGACCAGAGGAGGATGATGAACGGGATGTAGTCGATGATATAGATGTGCGCGATTTCATGCACTGCGACTCCCTTGTATGCGATCACGAAGGGCACTGCCAGGACCAGCGCCCAGAAGGCCGACACCTTCGGGTAGTGATGGTGCCAGAAGTGTGGCGCCAGCAGGGGAAACAGTGCGATGGAGAGAAGTATCCCCGCGAAGGGAATCGCCCACCAGAGGGACATGGATGCCCCCAGGTCCTGGGAAGAATGAGAGGTGCCTTCCGCCGCGTGGCCCTGGGCACTCGATTCGCCGCCCTGATGCGCCTGTGCGGCCGCCGGGGCCTGCGTGTGCGCGGCATCCTGCGCGGATACGATCAACGGGACGGCATTCAACGCCAGTGATGCCGCGAAGAGATAAACCAGCAGTTTTTTCATACGGTGCGCTCCTTGTTGGATCTTGAGTGTCCGGGATGGCATGTATCATGGCGCATCGTGCCCGTACCGATCTCCGACTTCCGCGGGCGCGCGTCCCGGCCCTTCTACGACCTCCAGCATACATTTTTACACACCGCACCCATGTCAAATCAATAATGGATTTTTCCCCCTTTCTGGCCTTGTGAATCATACTTAAAATTGTTGACATTACACGCGAATTTTCTCTTATGGAAAACATTCAATCTAATATGAAGTTACCGGACCTGTACGGCGGGATTACTCTTACTTTGCATGTTATTTAAGCCGGGATCCGCGGTCGGTTAAGCGGGTTTCTGCTTAGTTTAATGTGGTACAATAATTCCACAAATAAGAGGTGATTCTATGGAGATGAATCTGTTTTACATTGCTCCTATCGGATCGATCATTGCCCTTATTTTTGCTTTCGTATTCTATAAATTGATGATGAAAGCGAATGAGGGTACTCCCAAGATGATCGAGATAGCGAGCGCCGTACGGGACGGTGCCTACGCCTACCTCAGGCAGCAGTACAAGGTCGTAACCATCGTCTTTATCGTGCTTGTTATTCTTTTTGCGGTCCTGGCTTTCATGGGCATCCAGAACCGCTTCGTACCGTTCGCGTTCCTCACGGGCGGTTTCTTCTCCGGCCTTTGCGGTTTCCTCGGCATGAAGACCGCCACCAACGCTTCCTCCCGCACGGCGCAGGGAGCGTCCGAATCGCTTAACAACGGCCTCAAGGTCGCCTTCCGTTCCGGCGCCGTCATGGGCCTCGTCGTCGTGGGCTTCGGCCTTCTCGACATAGCGATCTGGTACGGCGTTCTGAACTACATGTATGACAACAACGTGTGGGGACTCGCCAAGGAAGTGTTTGAGAAATACACCCCGGCGGGCGCGGTATTCGATCCCAGCCAGCTGGCCACCATTATCGCGTCTGAAGACTTCAGGCACACCAAGCTCGTGGAAATCACCACGACCATGATCACCTTCGGTATGGGCGCATCCACCCAGGCTCTCTTCGCCAGGGTCGGCGCCGGCATCTACACCAAGGCGGCCGACGTAGGAGCCGG
>JAGODF010000173.1 GCA_017998375.1 Spirochaetota bacterium | reverse complement strand
GTGAGGTCCTGCGCCGAGGACCGCACGTTGTTGGCGACCTCGTTTATCTTGTGGATAACCGGGGAAAGGCTCGGCATCCTGTCAACCGACTCTTTGACCTTGTCAACCACGCTCTTCATGTATCCGCCGCGTCACGATTATTTAGGAATTTTTCATGCACATACGAAAAAGCCCTGCTTATGGGAAACAGATGGATTCCCGCATGCGCGGGAATGACATTTGAAAAAAAACCTAGTAATTCAGCCAGTAGACGATGTCGAGGATGATAAGCACCCAGAACAGTCCGATGTAGAAGACCATCAGCGCGAGCAATACCGCTCGCACCCTCCCGGTTGCGGCAACCCCTTCCGGCATCATTCCTGCCTCAGCACGATCTTGCCGCGGGCGACCCTGAATATCATCTCCCTGTCTTCCCTCTTGATCCCGAGGACCACGAGGGTTCCGGCCCTGCCGCGCAGCATGTTCTTCACGATGTGCTCGTGTTGCATCCCCCTGAGTTCCCTGCCGTCCACCGCCGTGATGATGTCGCCGGGAAGCAGGCCTGCGCGGTGCCCGGTGCCTCCCTCGTATACCGATACGATCCTGTAGGGATTTTCCTCGGTGACGAACCCGCCTCCCGAAGGGACCTCTATGCCGAGACCGCCGAACTCATCACCGGTACAGCCGGCACACAGGGCGCATGCCGCGATTACTGCGATAATGAAGGCTCCAGTTTTTTTCATCGATTTCCCCCGGGGAGAAAGATGTGGCGATCAACGCGCATGCCGCCGCCCGGCTTGTATTTGCACAAATAACGTGCATGGGGGCGACAATTATGTCAAATGTTTTCTCGCTGTGATGATAAAAAGGGGGCGCCCTCCCGGGCACCCCCTTGCCACGCGTCACTGCGACTTCAGTTAGAACTTGATCTCGATGCCCAGGTTGAAGGCAAGGATATTGTCGTCTCTTGCGGCTATGTCTATGAAGCGGTAACGTGCTTCCACGAAAAGCTCCAGGGGCGTTCCCCTGAGGCCGAACGCCGCGCCAAGGAACACGTCAACGCCGGCGTCTGAATCGTCATCGTCCCTGCTGTTGTCATAGTTCAGGTAATTGAGCGAGGGGCCGAATCCCAGGAAAGGATTCACCGGCGCGTTCTGTAGCGGGAACCACCACCAGTCCATATGGATACCCCATATGTCAGCGTATTTCCAGCCGTCACCTTCTACTTCAACGTAATCAAGACCGGGCCTGAAGCGAAGGGAGCTGAACAGGAAGGTGCCCATATCAATGAAGACGCCGCCGGTCCAGGTATCATCGGCCTCGGAAAAATCGTTCCGCATCATGGCCCAGCCGCCCTTGAGGATGAGGGACCTGGCGGAAAGTTCGCTCGAGGCAAAGGAACATATCAGCGCCGCGGCGATAACGACGAATAAAATCTTTTTCATTAAAGTCCTCCGTACAAATATTCGTGAATATCCGACTTGTTCCCTCTTCGCTGTCATTCCCGCGAATGCGGGAATCCCGTCATTGGAATCCGGGAGATTCCGACATTCCGCTGAGTTAACGCCGTATGAAGCCGGAATGACAGGCAAGAGATGAAACAACTCCAAGCATGGTGTGGAAAATTTTTAGTTTTGTCAAGAAGAAGTTGAGGAAATGTTCAGCCCGCCCGGACGGAATCCCAGCACCGTCCTGGTTATTTCTTAGTGCCTTTCCCGGGTACGTCCTTGTAAAAGCCGAAATGCTCGAAGAGGTTCATCGACCGGTCCAGCACCGCGCGGTCCCTCGCGTTTCCCATCAGCTCGGCAAGCTGCTTCTTCGCCGCTTCTGCATTGCCCTGCTGGTGGGCGTCCACGGCCAGGATGATTTTCGATTTCTGCACAAAAGAATCTTCGGTATCCCCCTCCTTGGCGAGCCTCGAGAAGTAGGCCATGGCGCGGGCACGGTTCTCCTGGACATAGAGGCTGATAAGCCCCAGGCGGTAGAGCGCCTCCGCCCGGTACTCGTTGTTCGACGACGTGAGCTTGTAGAAACTGTAGTAGGCGTTGCTGTACCCGCCGGTATCGTACTCGAGCTTACCGGTGTAGTATCCCACGAGGCTCCCGGTACCGGGGAATTTTTTCAGGTATCCCGCCATCCGCTTGAAATTCGGCGCGTCCTTCTTTTCGTAATAGTGGACCAGGTTGTCGCGGAACGCCCGTTCTCCATGCGGCGACTTCTGGAACGCCGCGATGTTCTTTTCCGTCGCGGCAATCGCCGGCTCCTCCATCCCCGCGCCGAAGTACGCGCTCACCAGGAGCGCCTGCTTCCTGTCCTCAAGTCCCGGATCCTTCACCGCCTCGAGCTCCGTGACCGCCGCGGTATACTCTTTTTTATCGATCATTATCTCCGCGGACTCCAGCCGGGCCTGCGGCGCTTTCGCCGATTCGGGATAGTTATCCGTCACCTCGCCGAAATACGCGCGCGACTGGTCCGCCTCTTTCCGCTCCCGGAAGAACATTCCCAGGTCGAACAGGGCCTCTGCATGGCGGTCCGCCGTGCGCGACAGCAGGCCCGCGGAGCGCCGCGCCCGGTCCACGTCGCCGGTGCGCAGGGAGAGCTTCACCATCATGGAGAGATCCTCGTCGGACATGCTGGTGAGGTCATGCTCCTTCAGCTTCGCGAGGGAATCGGCGAACCTGCCCAGCCGATAGAGGCTCTTCCCTTCCCAGAGACGCACCAGCTTCTCCGTGAACTCGTCCCCGGGGGGAATCTTTTCGTCACCCACCACGCGCACCACATCGCGATAGCGCTCCAGCCTGTACAGCGAAATGACGCGGTAGAGATAGACCGACGACGCGTTCTCCCTGCCGGGAACGGCCAGGTGCTGGCGATAATAGCGTTCCGCGGGGGCATACTCCTTCTTGCGGAAGGCGGCGTCGCCCTGGAGCAGGAGCACCTTGCCGGCGAGGGCGGAGCGGGGGCTCGTGTCCACGACGTAATCGAAGAGGTAATCGTGCCTCCTTCCCTTCTCCATATACGCAAGGCCCGTGGAATACGCGAGCTCATCCATCCCGGGCCTGTTGCGGTAGCGGCGCATCATGTTCGCCATGACCTTGTCCGCGCCGGCGTAGTCACCGGTCTCGATGTAGATTGCGTGGAGTTTCTCGTTCGCCTGGTAATGCATCTCCGGGTTGCGGCCGGACAGGTACTTGTTCAGGTGCTCTATCGCCTTCGCCGGCTTCCCGTCGTTGTAGCTGGCGATGCCCAGGTAATACGGCGTTTCGCCCAGGTAGCGCGAGAAGGGATTGATCTCGCGGATCCTGTTGAATCCCTGGACGGCCTTTTCCAGCTGGCCCCGGCTCAGGTAGACGCGGGACAGCATGAACTGGACCTCCTCCATGTTGCTGTCGTAGGGATACTTGTTCACCAGGAGCTCCAGGAGGCGCTCGGCGTCGTCGTTGCGCTGGGCGTCGATGTAGACGCGGGAAAGGAGCATCAGCGCGTTCTTCTGCTCCTCGGGGTCGTTGAGGGATACCGAGTCCTCCAGGTACGGTATGGCCTCCTTCGGGTCCTTTTTGAGATAGATCTTCGCAAGGGCCATGGCGGCCTTGCTGCGGAGCTCCATTTTCACGGTGTTGTTCCGCGCCTCCTCCAGGAGCCGCACGCCCTTCGCTTCCCTGTTCTCACCGATGTAGATCTTTCCCAGCTCGTACTTCGCGGCATTGTACCAGTCCGACTCCTTCCCGATGATCAGGAAAAGCTCCAGGCTGGATTTCGCGCTGTACTGCTGTCCCAGGTCGACATGCGAAAGCGCCCGGAAATACTGCGCGTCGTAGTACGGTTTCTCCTTGAGCATGGGCTCCGGTATCATCCCGAACTGGCGCAGGGCCTTGCGGTGATTGCCCTTCAGCTGGTAGATCCTGCCCAGCGAGAGCGAGGCCCGCGCCGAGGTTTTGGCATCGGGCCGGGACGCACGCACCGCCTCCAGGACGCCCACCGCCTCGTCGTACTGTTCGTTGAGGAAGAGCGCCTCTCCGATTTTCAAATTGAGCTTCTGCTTCTTCGGCTCGTCGGGAATCTTTTCCAGGGTCTTCTTCCACACCAGCACGGCCTCGTCGTAGCGGTTCTGGGCGAAGTATATCTCCCCGATCCGCTTCATCGAGTCGGCGGCGAGCTTCTCGTCCGGCTTCTGGGCGATGAACCTGTTGTACTCCTCGATGGCCTTGATGTATTTCTTGCGGTGATATTCAGACTCGGCGATCCAGTAGCGCGACTGGGCGCAGAGGTTCGACGTGGTGCATTCGAGGAGGAAGCGGTTGAACTCGAAGATCGCGGATTCGTACTTCTTCTGCCGGAATACGGAGAGGCCCAGGTGGTACCAGGCCCGGTCGCGGAAGTCGTCGTCGGCGTCAACTATCTTGCGGAAGATGAGGCCCGCGCTCCCGTAGTTGCCGGACTTGAAGGCCTCCATGCCCTGCTCGTACAGCGCCTGGGAGCTCTCCAGTGAGAAGAGCTCTCCCGCTGCGCAGAGGAGCGCCGCCGCGGTGATAATATGTATCGCAGTCCGTCGCATCATTTTTTTGCCAGATATGTCCTCAGCATGTTGAGCGCGAAGGCCGCCGAGAAATCGCGCACCCTCGCCCGGTCCCCGGGAAAGAACTCCTTCCGGGAAACGACGCCTTTTGGCGAGGCCAGTCCGAAGCAGACGGTGCCCACCGGCTTCTCCACGCTCCCGCCGCCGGGACCGGCGATGCCCGTCACCGAGACGCCGATGCCCGCGCGCATGATTTGCCGCGCGCCCTCCGCCATCTCGCGCGCCGTCTCCTCGCTCACGGCGCCGAATTTTTCGAGCGTCGCCACCGACACGCCAAGGAGCCCTGCCTTGACCTCGTTGGCGTAGGCCGTCACGCCGCCGGTGAAGACGCGGGAGGCGCCCGGTACGTCAGTGACGCGCGCGGCGACCATTCCACCGGTGCACGATTCCGCCAGGGCGAGGGTGAGGCCGCGCCCCTCCAGCAGGAAGACCACGTCCTCCTCCAGCGACCCGCGCTCCAGGAGGGCGTCGCCGAATTCCCCCTTCATGGCCGCGGCAATATCACCCTCCGCGAAGGGCCGGCCCTTCTTTTCGGCGAAGGTGACCTCGTTCACGCCGGGCGACGTGCAGATGCCCCATTCCAGTTCGCCGAGGGGCAGCGCCAGCGACTTCACACGGCGGTCCACCTCGGCCTCGCGGACGGCGGCCACGCGGAACACCAGGTGGCACCTCTCGCGCGCGCCGAGTTCCTTCATAAGATACGGCAGCACGTGCGCGTCGAACATCCGCTCCATCTCGCGGGGCACTCCGGGAAGCGCGAGTATCGTGCTCTCCTTCCGGCGCACGGCAAAACCGCAGGCGAGGCCCACCTCGTTGGGAAAGGCCGCGGCGCCGGCGGGCACGGTGACCATCTTCATGTCGCCGGCGTTGGGCGATACACCACGGGCGGCGAAGAAGCGCATCATCCTTTCCTTCGACGGGGCGTGAATCTCGGTCCCCAGACCCGACACGGCACAGATCGCGGCGCAGGTGATATCGTCCTCCGTGGGGCCCAGGCCGCCGGTGACGAAGACGACGTCGTACCGGTCGGCGGTCTCTTCGATGGCGCGCCTGATATCGTCCTCCCGGTCGCCGGTGAAGCGCGTCTCTGCGAGTTCCAGGTCCGTGCGGAAGAGACGCGACCCGATGAAGGCGGCGTTGGTGTCCCGCACGCTGCCGTGCAGGAGCTCGCTTCCCGTGGCGACCAGGGCGGCGCGCACGCGCTACATCCTCTCGGGCGCCGAGACCCCCAGGAGCGCGAGCCCGTTTTTCAGCACGATGCGGACGGCGTCGCAGAGCGCCAGGTTCGTCGCGGTGCTCGCGACGTCGTCGGAGAGGACGCGGTGCTCGGTGTAAAACTTGTGGTACGCCTGGGCCAGGCGCAGGAGGTAAGTGGCGATCCTGTGCGGCTCGCAGGTCTGGGCCGCGTCGCCGATCTCCTCGGGGAACTTCGCCAGGAGCTTCAACAGCCAGGTCGATTCCGGGTTGTCCAGGCGCGAGCGGTCCACGCCGCCGGTTCCGTACGCGATGCCCCGCGCCTGCGCCTCGCGGAAAATGGAACAGATCCTGGCGTGGGCGTACTGCAGGTAGAAGACCGGGTTCTCGGAGCTCTGCCGCTTGGCCAGGGCCAGGTCGAAGTCCAGGTGGCTGTCCATGGAGCGCATCACGAAGAAGTAGCGGGACACGTCCACGCCGATGTCGTCGATGAGCTCGCGCATGGTGGAGAATTTTCCCAGGCGCTTGGACATCTTCACCGTCTCGCCCCCGCTGACCAGGTTCACCTGCTGGGCGATCAGGACGCGGAAATCGCCGGCATACCCGGTCGACTTCACGGCGCCCGAAAGCCGCGCGATGTAGCCGTGGTGGTCCGGCCCCCAGATGTCGATGATGGCGTCGTAGCCGCGGTCGATCTTGTTCTTGTGGTAGGCGATGTCGGCCAGGAAGTAGGTGGGGCGCCCGTCGTCCCGCACCAGGACGCGGTCCTTGTCGTCGCCGTGGTCGGTGGAGCGGAAGACCTTCTTCCCCTCCTCGACGAATACTCCACCCTTCGACTCCAGGAGCGCCAGCGTGCTCTCCACTTCGCCGCCCTCGTGGATGGTCCTCTCGCTGAACCAGCGGTTGAAGGCGACGTTGAAGCGCTCCAGGTCCTCCTTCTGGCCGCCCACGTTGCGCTCCACGGCCTTCGCGGCCATGAACCCGGCCAGGGCGGCCTCGTCGCCCTTCAGCCTGTCAATGTCAGCCCGGAAATGCGCGTCGATGTGGGCCGCTATGTCCTTCACGTACTCGCCGTGGTAGCCGTCCTCGGGGAACTCGACCGCCTCGCCATGCAGCTCTTTCCAACGGGCGAGCACCGACCTGCCCAGTAGCAGGACCTGGTTGCCGTAATCGTTCACGTAGAACTCGCGCTCCACGATGTCGCCGGCGGCCTCCATGAGGTTCGCCAGCGTGTCGCCCACCGCGGCGGCGCGGGCGGATACGATATTCAGGGGGCCCGTGGGGTTCGCCGAGACGAACTCGATGTTCACCTTGCGGGGATTTTCCTTCCTGTTCTTCCCGTATCCGTCGCGTTCGCGGATGATATTTTCGAGCACGCCGACGAGGTGATCCAGGGAGATGAAGATGTTGATGAAGCCGGGCTTCACCACTTCCACCTTTTCAATCGCTGGTGATTCTTCGATGTACGGCCGGAGCATCTCCCCGATTTCCAGGGGGTTCCTCTTCAGCTGGCGGGCGCTCTCCAGGGCGAAGGGCGTGGCGTAATCGCCGAACTTTTCATCCTTGGGGTACTCCACCTTGACGGCGGGAACGTTCTCCAGGGCGAGCTTCCCGTCCCCGGCGGATTTTTCTATGGCGCTCCTGATGATGCGCGACAGCTCTTCTTTGAATATCACGGCTCTTACACCCATCTATATATTTTTCCCGGCCACCGGGCAACCTCAATCCCATCACCGCGCCGCGGCGGAACGCGCGGCGTTCCTTCCACCATGGCACCGCGCGAAAATTGCGGCAAGTCCAAAATAAAAACACTTGAAAATATGGGCGCGGTGTTGTAGTCTCCCGCTGTCGGCCCGGCCTGACGGGCGGCGAGCATCATGCGCTATCATCGCGGGATATGACAATCATCCCGTTCCTTGTTTTTTCTGCAATAACTATATTACCGCAGGGGTGTCCCATGGGCTTCTTCAAATACGACAAAAACCAGCTTATCGCCCTTCTCCTTTCCGTGGTCATCTTCCTCCTCTTCACCGGCTTCTACAAATACTCGCGCATCTTCGACGGGCTGGAAAGCAGCGCCATCGACTTCCGCTTCCGCATGCGCGAGCCGTTCAAGGAAGTGCGCAAGCTGGGCGACCGCATCACCACATACAAGAGGAACCCGCGGGCCCGCGAGGACATCGTCATCTGCGCCATCGACGAGGACACCATCAAGACATTCAGCCAGGAGGAGGATATCCGCTGGCCCTTCCCCTGGGACATGCACAAGACCGTCACGCGTTACATGGCCGCCGACAACCCCGTGGCGGTGTTCTTCGACATCATGTTCCTGGACAACCTGAGCGAGAAGCTCGTGAAGGGGGGACGGCTTCCCGCGGGGAACTTCGCGAACCTGGGCTACGGCCAGATGCGCGACGCCTTCAACCCGGTCTACTTCCACTGGTTCCGCGCCCAGGAGCGAGAGTTCGCCCGGACGATAAAGGAATCGGGCTGTGTGTTCCTGGACTTCCCGTTCCACACCGAGGAATCGTACAAGACCTTCCCGGACATAGAGGATCGGATGAAGGCGCTCAACAAGTTCACCTTCCCGGTGCCCAAGAAGGACCTGCCCACGGGCAACTGCGAGCAGGGCGAGGAATTCGGCCGCGACCCGCGCTGTCCCTGGGTCTTCACGGTCACGCCGCCCACGCCGCTTTTGGCCCACGCCGCGAAGGGGCTCGGCTACGCAAACGTGAAACCGGACCCGGACTCCGTGAACCGGAAACTCCCGCTTATCATCCTGCACAAACACGGAAACGAGTATAAATACTATCC
>JAGODF010000172.1 GCA_017998375.1 Spirochaetota bacterium | reverse complement strand
CCACAGAGGCACGGAGGCACGGAGAACGGATGTTGGTTTTTCCGGATTTTACCTTTTCCTCTGTGCCTCTGTGTCTCCGTGGTTACTTTTTTACCGGTTTTATCGATGTTGAATGTAACATATTTCAGCATAGCGCATTTTCCGGGACGGACGGTTTTTCCCGGGACAATCACACTACCGCCCTCGCCGGTTTCCGATCAAGCATATTTTGGAGGGGGTTTTGCCGTGCCGGCGCGCATGTGGTTGATGCAGCACCTGTTCCGGTGGTGGAATTGAAAGGATTGACAAAACCGGGTAATCGAGTATTAATAATAGGGATAAATATCCGGTGAAAATTCAGCAGTATTTGAGTTTTCCATGGAAGGGTGATGGCAACCGCATGAAGAGCAAGAGGCATTGGATGATGTGCGTCCCCGCGCTGCTGGCCGTGGCCTTGGCGGCGGTACCGGGGCCCGTGCGGGCCCTGGAGCCGGTGGTGCGGGCTGATTCCCGGGAGGCCATATCATGAAACTACGCTCTCACATTGATGATAGTCAATCCCCCACATGCGGCGGGATCCTCTTCGCATATGACCTCCATCGGAAACTACGATGCCCTCTCGCGACCGGTTTTGGAACGATCCTTGTTGTGGCATGGATCGTTGTTTTCATCACTCTCCCTCATTCCCGTGCGTTCGGGGCAGAACCGGTAGTGTTGCAGAAAGGCATCGAATCATATGATTTGTGGGATCATATCGACGTGTATGAAGACGCCACGGGAAGGCTGGCACCGGAGGAACTGGAACGTGTCTCATGGAAAGAGAACACCAGGAAGGTTATACAGTACGGACTCACCGGTTACACTTACTGGTTCAGGTTCACGATCGACAACGCCGCCGGGATCGATTCGGAATACTACCTGGACACCAACGACACCCAGACCGAGATAGTCGAGCTCTACCGGGTATCGGGATCATCCGTTCCGCTCCTGAAAAAGGCGGGCCGGTTTCATCCCGATTCCTTTAATGACTGGAACAGACCCGACATCCCATTCGTTCCCTCGCCGGGAAGGGCCACCTATTATCTGAAAGCGGCGAGTCAGTCCTATATCACCTTCGAACCGGTGTTGCGGACCCCGGAAAACTATCTCCGTAAAATTGGGCGCCACCTCTTCATGTACGGGGCCTATTTTTCAATTATTGTGGTAATGATTTTGTACAACACGCTGCTGTTTGTCGGCATGAGGAGCAGGACCTACGCGTTTTATGTGCTCTATCTCATTTCAATTCTCGTGCATATGTTTTTCGGGGAGGGCTTCGGCGTAATTTTTTTCGGGGCCGGATATCTCCCGGTCTATTCGGCGGTGACCTTCATCGCGGCGTGGATTTTTACCTCCTCCTATTTTGACAACCGGAGGAATCATCCCCGTCTCTGGAAAGCGGGCCTAATGCTGGTGGCCGCATTGGCGGTCTGGGGCGTGGGGTCTTTCTTTATTCAGCCCCAGCGATATGCGTATTTCATCACGAGCAGCATCGTTTCGACGGTGGTGTACGCGTTCGTGATCGTGAACTGCGGCGCCGCCCTGAAGGCCGGCGACAAAACCGCGAAATTTTTCATCCTCGGATGGTCGGGCCTCATCCTCTTCTCCTCGATGTATCTGGGCGTCGTTCTCGAACTGATCCCCGCCAACTGGTTTACCCTGAACGGCATAGGCATCGGATCGGTCTATGAGGCGGTGATGCTCTCGCTGGCCCTCGCCCAGCAGGTCAATGTCAGCCGACGGGAGAAGGAGGATGCCATACAAAAGAACCTCGATAACCAGATCAGGATGACCGAGTCCTTCGCCCGGTTTGTGCCCAGGGAATTCATTCAATTCCTGGGCCGCGAGAGCATCGTGGACATACAGCTCGGCGATCAGGTGCAGAAAACCATAACCATTCTTTTCTCGGATATCCGCTCGTTTACGGCATTATCCGAAAAGAACACACCCCAGGAAACGATCGATTTCCTGAACTCATACCTGATGAGCATCGGTCCGATAATCCGCAAGAACAGGGGCTTCATCGATAAATACATCGGTGACGCAATCATGGCCCTGTTTCCGGGTGGTCCCGATGACGCAGTAGACGCCGCCCTGGACATGATGCAGCAGCTCGAGGAGTTCAACGCCATCAGAACGATCTCCAGGCGTGATACGATAAAAATCGGCATCGGCATCCATACCGGCGAATGCATGCTCGGCACCATCGGTGAAGAGGACCGGATGGAAACGACGGTCATCGCCGATACGGTGAATACCGCGTCCCGCCTTGAAGGCCTGAACAAGCGTTTCAACACGTCCATTCTGATTTCCCAGAAAACCCTGGCTTCATTGCGGAATCCGGGTAAGTATACGATTACGGACCTGGGCTTCCATCAGTTGCGTGGTAAATCCGATCAGTTGCACATACATGAAGTTATTTGTCGGCAGACAGGGAGGGAATGATTCATCGCGCGCCGTTCCTCCCTCCGCGTCTCCGCGTGAAATAATGCCGTTGCCGTTTCCCTCCGTGCCTCTGCGCCTCCGTGGTTGCCTTTGCCGTTATCCTTTCTCCACGTTCCCCGCGTCTCCGCGTGAGGCGATTTGTGGCTCAACTCACTCAATCACGATCCTGTACGGATAGAGGTACAGCGCCGCCTCGCTCCTGTCGTAGAGGAGTTCAAGTTCGCGGAGCCCCGCGGCGGCCTTGCGTATGGTTTCCGGCAGGACCGCGCCGGAGCGGGAGTCCATGAGCGAGAAGAGCTCCGCGCCCAGGGGCACCTTGCGGTGCGGGAGGTGCCGCACCGTGTACTGCCCGGTGATGCCCGCCAGGCCGCGGACGTGCTCCACGGCGCGCATGAGGCTCCCCATCTCGTCCACCAGCTTCCGCTCCTTCGCCTGCGCGCCGGTCCACACCCTTCCTTCCGCGACGTCGGGAATGCGGGCTTTATCTATCTTCCTCCCCTCGGTCACCACGCCGGTGAACCGTTCGTAGATCTGGTCAACGGTCCGCTGGAAGATCTCGCGCTCCCTGTCGGTCATGTCGCGCGCCTCGGTGAAAATGTCCGCCAGCTCATCGAGCTTCACGGTCTCCTTGTTCACGCCGATTTTTTCGTACAGGCGCTTGAGCGACGGCCTGCCGCTTATCACGCCGATGGAACCGGTGATGGTCCCCGGCGAGGCGAAGATCCCGTCGCCGGTGCAGGCGATGTAGTAACCGCCCGAGGCGGCGGTGTTGCCGAAGGAAAAGACCACGGGCCTGCGGTGGCGTCCCTTCGTCTCCATGAGGTAGTGGCGCATCAGGTCCGAGGCCACGGCGGAGCCCCCGCCGGAATTCACCCGGATCACGGCGCCGGCCACGGTGTTGTCGGAGAGCGCTTCGTCCAGGAGCCTACGGTAGGTGTCGTCGCCCGTCGCGTCGGGCGAGAACATGCCGCCGTCGCCGGATTTTCCGCGGATTATGGATCCTTCCACGTGGATCACCGCGATCTGCGGCACGTAGCCCCACTGGTACTGGCGCCGCTCCCTGCCGAGGAACTCGCGGTAGCCCACGACGCGGGAGTGGCCGCCGTTGCGTCGCACGACGTCCTTCTCCGCCTGCCCGGGGTAGAGGAGCTCGTCCACGAATCCCGCGGCGAGGGCCTCGGGGGGCGATACCATCACGCGGCGGAACATGTTTTCCACTGCCGCCGGTTCCATCCTGCGCGAGCTGGCGATGCCGCCGGCGTACTGCCCGTTGAGGTTCGTGAGGAGGTCGATAAGGCTCTCGCGGTAATCGCGCGACATCACGCTGCTGGTGAACGCCTCGTTGAAGAACTTGTATCGCCCCTTCCTCACCGACTCGAACTTGATGCCGATCTTGTCCAGCAGCTCGCGCAGGAAGTAAACCTGCGCCGAGAGGCCCGTGAGCATGAAGGTCTCGGCGGGGTTGAAGTAGACCCGGTCGGCGGCACTCGCCAAATAGTACGCGGCGTTGCCGGGCGCGACGAGGACCGCGTAGACCTTCCCGCCGGTCTCCCTGAACTTCGCGATCTCGCTGCGGAGCTCCTGGACGCGGGCGAAGCCGAGGCGCGGGCTGTCGATCACCAGCAGGAGGGCCGTGACCGTGGGTGCTTCCGCCGCCTTCGCGATCGCGTCCAGGGCGTCGAAGAAGACGGGCTGCTGCTCGCCGAGCTTCCTCCGGGTGGGGACTTCGCCCAGGTCGCCCGAGAGCTCCACTTTCACGATCTCCCGCGGCGCCGCCAGGGGCGCGCGGTAACGGCTTCCGGTGATCGACGCGCCGAATCCCGACCAGGCGCCGCCGCCGCGCGGCGCGGCCCCGTGGTACTCGCAGGCGATCGCGGGACCGCCCTGCGGCGCCTGCATGTCTATGGGAACGCGCAGGCCGAACGAAAACGTCCTGTCGCCGTCGACGGAGCCGTAGAGGCCGATGTCCCGGGGGAAGACGAGCTCCAGGGTGTAGAGCATGTCGGCGTCCGTCCACGGACTTCCCGCCCGGTGATACAGGTCGGCGGAGAGGGCTATCCGGTGGCGGAGCGGGCGGAGCGTCGCGGAGAAGACGTCGGTGCGCGCGATCGGCGCGCCGTCGAAGTCGGGTTCGTTCACGTCGCGGGCAGCGTAGCCCAGCGAGAGCCAGCGCGCCGGGCGCAGGAGCGCGCCCAGCGTCCAGGAGCGGTATCCGTCATATCGCCCTCCGCTTCCCGAGGTCCACGAGGCGCCGAACCCGAGCATGTTGCCGAAGAAGAAGCCGCGCCCCACGGTGTAGAGCCGCGCGCTCTCGTCCGGGTATGTGTCCGTGTCGGGATCGTGGCGCGCGTCCAGGCGCGACCACGCGACGGTGAAGCCCAGGGCGTTCAGCGCCGCGTGGTGCGCCGCGGTACCCTCCCCGTGGTGGAACGTGTAGAGATAGGCGAGGGACGACGCGGCGGGCAGGTCAGAGAAAACAGGGTTTGCCAGGGGCGCGAACTCGCCGATGGCGTGGCTCGCGGGCGTGCGCGGCAGTAACTCCAGTCCCGGCGCGGGCAGCGCGGCGCGGAGCGTCGCCGGGAACGCGAGCGCCAGGATGACGAGCGCCGCCCTAACCGAACCTGACCGCGATGAGCGTGATATCGTCCCGAATGGATTCGCTGAACTGGTTGATGGCGTCGATGACCGCATGTATCTTCCCCTCTATGTCTGATCCCGCCCGCGACCTGAAGGTGTCCAGGAGCAGCTCCTCGTTGAACTCGCGGCCGGTTGTGTTGTCGTAAATTTCCATGGCCCCGTCGGTGAAGAGAAAGAGCTCGTCGTCCTTCTCGAAGGTCACCTTCGAGGCGGAATACACGGCGGACGGGTCGGCGCCGAGTATTTTCGAGCGTCCCTCGAGGCGCGCGACCTCGCCGACCTTCCCCCGGAAGACGGCGGGCGGGCAGTGCCCCGCGTTGATGTAGCTGAGTTCCCGCGTGGCGTTGTTGTATATTCCCGCGAAGAGGGTGATAAGCTCCGTCCCGCGGTAGCGGTTGTTGAGGAAGTAGTTCACCTCCTCGATCACCTGTTCCACCGGCATCTTCTCGCGCAGGAGCGAGTGGATGATGCTGCTGGTCATCGACAGTATCATCGCCGCGGCCAGCCCGTGCCCCGAGATGTCGCCTATCACTATGGCCGTCGTCTTTTTGTCGATCTCGATGAAGTCGAAGTAGTCGCCGGTGACCTTGAGGTACGGCCGGTTGTAGAAGCTGATCGCCAGGCGGCTCGATTCCGGCGCGCTCTTGGGAAAGAGGCGCGTCTGGATGTACGAGGCGATATCGAGCTCCATCTCGAAGCGGCGCCGGGTGATGTAGTTTTTCAGGAGCCGGTCGTTTTCCAGCATCTGCTTTATCTGGAGCGACACGGTCTCTATGTAACCGATGTCGATGCCGTTGAAAAGTTCCCCGGACTGCTTCTCCCCCAGCAGGAGGGCGCCGATGATCCTGTCCTCCGTGTAGACCGGCGACGCCAGTATCGCGCTCCGCTTCCGCATGAAACGGATGATCCGCTCCTCCAGAGGGGACCTGCGTATGAGCGAGTACCTGAAGATGATCCCCTTTTCCCGGCTGAAGTATTTCACCAGGTCCGAGTCCGGCGAGTGGCGCTCCACAAGGCCGCTTTCCTCGGCGGCCTTCAGCTCGTAGGCGGGATCGAACAGCAGGAGCTGTATCTCCGATATCCCCACGATGAGCGACATCTCCGTGAACACGCGCTCCACCTTGAACGAGATGTCCTCGTGGGTGGCTGCCATGTTCTCCACGTTCTGGAGGGACCGGGAGTAGTTGCCGCGGTTCACCAGGAGCACGTCGCCCAGCTTCCGCCGCACGGCGCGCTCCCCGACGAGCAGGGCGGCGAAGACCGCCGTGAAGACGAGATAGTAGACGGCCAGCTCCAGCATCGACTTCACGTGCACCGAGGCGTAGTAGATGAGCGCCGCGGCCGCCAGGGCCGTGACCAGGTTGATGAGGAGGAGCACCATCCCCTTCGCGAAGAAGAGCCGCGAGCTGAAAAGATTGTACTGGAAGATGCTGTTGCCTATCACCAGGGGCATGGCCAGGGAGAGCGCCGACCCGTACTGGACCGGTATGCGCAGGTCCGTGTAGAGCCCGGCGACGCAGTAGCAGGACGGGACTATGAACGCGAGGACCAGGCCGATGATCGTGATTCCCTGGCTCCGGAACGCATAGCTGTTTTTTTCGGTGAAGAGTCCCCGCGCGAGCTTCAGCGACGCGAAGCCGCCGAAGAAGGCGATGTAGGCGAACACCGCGACCAGGGCGGCGCGGTCCGGGGGCCGGGAGACGTACCCCGTCGCGGCGACAAGGAGCGCCGCGGTGACGGCGATGAACACGGTGACGGCGCCCTTCCCCAGGCGGTCGCGGCTGATATTGTATCCGGCCAGGAGGACGCTGAATCCCATGGCGATGACAGAGGCGAGAAAGAACGGGCTCAGCCGCGAGTAGGAAAGGATATCCGTGGAAAAAAAGTAAAACGCGCTCTGTGCGAGGGACACGGAGAAGAAGAGCTTCGACTGGTAGTTGTCCCAGCGGAAGAAGCGCATCATGATCCCGTAAATGAAATGGATGTTCGCCAGGAGCAGAAGTATCAGCAGGAACCAGAGGAACTCGCGGTTGACGGGGCCCGGGCGGTAGTGCGCTTCCGCGGCGACCCCCCGGATTTCCAGGCCGAGGGAGAGCACCTCGTCGCCGGCGGCGCGGGAGAGCGCGGTGAAGAGGCCGCCGCCGGCGGGCGCGTCGTTCACCGTGACGACCTTCACCCCGAAAGGATCCGCGGCGCCCATGATGCTGGTGCGGAAATAGAGCTCTCCTCCCACGCCCGTCCGCGAGAAGGGATACCTGCGCGCCGCGGACATGGCCTCCGTGATGAAGTACGCGTCGGCGGCCAGGAGGAGCGCGATGAGGGCCATGTTGACGATACGTTTCCTCACCGGGGTTCCTCCATGCGCACCAGGGCGAGGAGCGTGTCCCTGTTGTCCCCGCGGGAGCGGGAGGGAAGCGACTTTACCAGGATGCCGCGCAGTTTCGAGAGCGACAGCCCCGCGTTCTCCCGGATGATCCGCGAAAACTTCAGCGTGTCCGCGGATACCGGCGCGTGGAACGCCTCGCTGCAGATGACGAGGATGTCCCCGGGATACAGCCTGGATTTCGACTCGGCGCCTCCCTGCTTCTGGGGAACCGGCGAAAGGGCGCCCGCGGCGTGGCGGAACACGAAGGGGGGCGGATAGGCGTGGTTGTGGAGCGTGATGACGCCGCGCTGGTTCACCGATGCGAGGAGTATCGCCAGCTCCTCGTCGATGATCTCGCGCTCCCGCATGTGCTCCAGGAGCCGGAGCACGGTTTCACGGGGCGGGTTGCCAAGCCGGCTGTAGCTCTGGATGAGCGCCTGGATTCCGGGCATGTAGATGGACGTCCCCGTGATGTCGCCGCGGAGGCGGTAGGCGGCGATGCGGACGTCGTCGGGGTCGCCGCGGTTGGCGAAGGCGTCGTAAAACTCGCGGGTCATCAGCGAGCTGGTCCGGTGGTGTATGCGCACCGCGACCCTCCCGATGGTGATGTCCGGTTCGGGCATGAAGCGGTCGTGGATCTTCGCGGCCAGCTCGTACTCCTTCTCGAGTTCCTTCTTCTTGAGGAGATCGTTGAGGAAAAAGTTGTTGATGGAAAGCACCGCTATCTTGGAGGCGAAGATCTTCAGCAGGGAAAGCTCCCGGGGCGAGAACTTCCGCCCGCGCTGCCCGGTGACGATCACTCCCAGGAACGTCGACTGGAAGTAGATGGGAACCATCGTCTCGCCGTGGAGCCTGTCCATCTCCTGGAGGATGGCCCTGTCGTAGTTGTCGCGCCCCGTGAGCTTGCTGCGGACGATGATGTCGTCGGGGCCCTTGATGAAGTTGAACAGGATGTTGTCGTTCTCGATGCGGGCGTTGCGTATCATCTTCCTCCTGCGGTCCTTCTGGTAGAAGATCGAGTACTCGTCCCTGTCCGGGTAGTAGAAGATGAGGATGCCGGAATTGATCTTCATGAAGTCCAGGATCCTGTCGAAGGTCTCTTTCAGGATCTCGTCGAAGGAGCGCATGTTCAGCACCGCTTCCATCGTCTGTGCGAAC
>JAGODF010000171.1 GCA_017998375.1 Spirochaetota bacterium | reverse complement strand
AACCCGATCCTCTCCGACTCGATCGCCGAACTAATGCTGGATATCCGCCGGAACTACCGGACCACCTCCATCGTGGCCACCCACGACCTGAAGGTCGCGGAGAAGATCGCCGATGAGATCGCGCTGCTCTACGGCGGAAAGATCGTCTTCCGGGGCGCGCGCGGCGACTTTTTCGGGGAGGTGTCGGCGTTCGCACGGCAGTTCCGCACCGGCGATGCCGAGGGCCCCATCGACCTCTACTAGGTTCCGCCCGGCTCAAATTTTCTTGACAATCCGGAGGGCGTGAGTATCGTAGCACGTTCGATTCGTGAACGGCGAAACGCCGGCTTCACATTCGTCATATCCATTCGAGGTTGCGGTGTTATGAAAGGGAAAAAGATCAAAAAGGCGAAGCTGGACTGGGGGAACCTGCCGTTCGGATACGTGAAAACCGACTTCAATATCAGGTACGTGTACAAGAACGGCAAGTGGTCGAAGGGCAAAATGTCCGCCGACGTGAATATCACCCTCAACATGGCGGCGCCGTCCCTGCACTACGGGCAGCAGGCCTTCGAGGGCCTGAAGGCTTTTGAAACGGTCGACGGGAAGATCGTGGCGTTCCGTCCCGACGAAAACGCCCTGCGCCTCCAGAGGAGCTGCAAAAGAATATTCATCCCGCCCGTACCCACGGACATGTTCGTCGACGCGGTGAAGCGCGTCGTCGCCGCAAACGCGAGGTTTGTGCCGCCCCACGGGACCGGCGCGTCCCTCTACATCCGCCCCCTCGTCATCGGCACCGGGGCTCGGGTGGGGCTGGGCCCCGCGGACGAGTACCTCTTCATCGTCTTCGTGTCGCCCGTGGGTCCGTACTACAAGGGCGGTTTCAAGCCGGTAAAGGCGCTGGTCGTCGAGGAGTTCGACCGCACGGCGCCGCTCGGCGTCGGCGACTGCAAGGTCGGCGGCAATTACGCGGCGGGACTGCGCGGGAGCGAGTACGGCCACGACAAGGGGTATCCCATCGTGCTCTACCTCGACCCGAAGGAGAAGAAGTTCATCGACGAGTTCAGCACCTCGAACTTCATCGGCATCAAGGGAAACACCTATATATCGCCCGAATCCGACACGATACTGCCCAGCATCACCAACAAGAGCCTGGCCGTCATAGCCGCGGAGATGGGTATGGCCGTGGAGAAGCGGAAGGTCGATATTGAGGAAGTCGCGGCTTTCGACGAGGTGGGTGCCGTGGGAACGGCTGCAGTCATCACCCCCATATCGTCGATCAAGTACGGCGACCGGGAATTCACCTTCGGTGCGGCGGGGAAGGTGGGGCCGGTATCGACGAAACTGTATGAAAGGCTCACGAAAATTCAGACTGGTGAACTTGAGGACACGCACGGCTGGCTTTGCGGGATAAAGGCGTAGGCCGTATCCCGCAGGGAAGCGTTCAGGACCGGACGACCTTTTCCGCCTGGACCGCGAGATACTTGACCAGGGTTTTTTCGTCGATGAAACCGAGGTTCACGAGGATGATGCCTATCAGGCCGCCCTCCCTTTGCTGTACTTCAACGGCCTTGTCGAGCTGATCGTGCGTGATGACGTGGTTTTCGATGAGCAGCTCGCCGAGTAACGGTTTTGGCATTTCCTTCCTCCGGATTCACTGAATTGGCATGGTTGCATCAGGTGGCTACCTACAGTAATACCCTGTGTATCGCATCTTTCCAGATTTTTTTCTGAAAAGCCCTTTCATCTTCCGACATTTTTGGCTCGAAGCGCCGAGTAATCCGGTTGTGCTTCGATATCTCCTCTATAGTACCGTACAGCCCCGCCGTGAGCCCCGCGAGGTAGGCGGCTCCCAGCGCCGTGGATTCCGTGACCTCCGGCAGGAGCACCGGAATGTCCAGGATGTCCGCCTGGTACTGCATGAGGTAGTCGTTACCCGTGGCGCCCCCGTCCACCCGGAGCTCGTGGATCACCTTCCCGGAGTCCTGCTGCATCGCCTCGATGATGTCGAAAGTCTGCATGGCGATCGATTTCAGGGCCGCGCGGATGATCTGTTCCCGGGTGGTGTCGCGCGTGAGGCCGAAGATCGCGCCGCGGGCGTCCGACTTCCAGTAGGGGGAGCCGAGCCCCACGAAGGCGGGGACGAAGGCCACCTCGTCGTTCTTGCTCACCGACTTCGCCAGCGCCTCGGACTCGGCGCTCTTGTCGAAAAACTTCATGAAGTCGCGGAGCCACTGTATCACCGCACCTGCGATGAACGTCGAGCCCTCGAACGCGTACGCTGGCTTTCCCAGGTTGTCGCACACCAGGGTGGTGAGGAGCCCGTATTCCGAGATGGTGTTGGAGTTCCCGGTATTGAGGAGCATGAAACAGCCGGTGCCGTAGGTATTCTTGATGGTGCCTTCCTTCACGCAGCCCTGTCCCACCATGGCGGCCTGCTGGTCGCCCGCCATGCCGCCGATGACGATGCCGTCGGGAAGTCCCGGAACTCCTTTCGTGACGCCGAAGTGCGACGCCGAGTCCCGGACCTCGGGGAGGATGCCGGCGGGGATGTCGAGCGTCTCCAGGAGCTCGCCGTCCCATTTCATGTCGTTGATGTTGAAGACCAGGGTGCGGGAGGCGTTGGTGTAGTCGGTTTTGTGCGACGCGCCGCCGGTGAGGTTCCAAAGTATCCAGGTGTCGATGGTTCCGAACAGGAGCCTGCCGGATTTCGCCATGTCGCGGGCTTCTTTCACGTTGTCCAGGAGCCACTTGATCTTCGTCCCGGAGAAGTAGGCGTCGATTACCAGGCCGGTCCTCTTGCGGAACACCACGTCGTACTTTTTTTCCTTGAGCTGGTTGCAGATGTCGGTGGTCCTCCGGCACTGCCAGACGATGGCGTGGTGCACGGGCTTGCCGCTTTCACGGTCCCAGAGTACGGTGGTCTCCCGCTGGTTGGTGATGCCGATGGAAATGGCGTCGGACGCGGAGAGGCCGCCGCGGTTGATGGCCTCGGGGATGAGGGCTTTCACGCAGTCCCATATTTCCAGCGCGTCGTGCTCCACGTAGCCGGGTTTGGGGAAATACTGGGTGAACTCGCGGTACGCGCTTGAAATGGGGTGGCCGGTCCCGTCGAAGCAGAAGACGCGGTTGCCGGTGGTGCCGAGGTCTATCGACATGATGAATTTTTTACCCATGGCTCGTATCATCCCAAGGAGAAGTATCCGCTGAGTGCGCGGTTTTACGGCGGCGGTGTCATTTTGACGGAAACATTTTCTTTTTGTAAACAACAAAAGGAAGTGAGGGGCCTTTTTTGGTTGACTATTTGATCGTCGATCCGGAGATACTATCAACGCCGGGCAGCGCGCGAAACGGCGCAGGAGAGCGTCACGGGCAAAGACGGGCGGGCATGAAATTCAGGGACCACTTCAGGGACAGCGAACTCATCTTCATCGCCGAGATCGGAATCAACCACAACGGCGATCCCGCAAGCGCGAAGTCGCTGGTCGACGCCGCCGCCGGCGCCGGTGCCCACGCGGTGAAGTTCCAGACGTTCGTTCCGGAGCTGATGTATTCCGCGTACGCGTCGTCGCTCCTTGCGGAGGGGAGGGAAGTCCGGAAGGACCCCGCGCAGATAGATTTTTTCAGGAAGCTCGCGCTCGGCAAAGATGACCTTCTGGACATCTCGCGCCACTGCCGCGAAAGAAACATATCCATGTTCTCCTCTCCCTTCGACGATCCCTCGATCGATCTTTTGGAGGAGCTGGGCGTGCCGTATTACAAGATCGCGTCGTCGGAGGTGACCAATATCCCCCTGCTGACGAGACTAGGCGGCACCCGAAAACCGGTGATTATGTCGACGGGGATCTGCATGGAGCGTGAAATCGGCGCTGCGATCGAGGCCCTGACTGCCGGCGGAGCGCCGGATGTCGTGCTACTGCACTGCGTGTCACTGTATCCGCTGCCGCCGGAAAGGGCGAACCTGCGCCGGATCACCGCGTTGCGAGAGCGGTTCGGACTCGAAGTGGGATTCTCCGACCATTCACCGGACTTTCGCGCGGTGGAGCTTGCCGTTGCGCTTGGTGCGCGGATCATCGAGAAGCATTTCACGCTCTCACCCGGATACGAATGCCCGGACGGCGCCGTGTCGCTTGACCCGGAAGCGTTCCGTGCCATGGGGGTGGCAGCGCGGAACGCCCTCGCCATGCTGGGCGACGGCCACGTCGGTTATGATATTTACGAAAAAGATGTTGCCAAATCGGCTCGCCGCAGTCTTTATGCAAAAAGGTTCATCCCCCGGGGAAAGGCGCTCGAAGCCGGGGACGTGGCCCCCAAGAGGCCCGGCACGGGAATCCCCGCCTCCCGCATCGGCGAGCTCATCGGCAAAAGGGCGCTTGTCGACATTGAGGAAGATTATCAGCTCAGGATGGAATATTTCGAATGATTCACCGCATCGGGAAAACGGCGCTGCTCTGTATCGTCCTCATCATCGCGTCCGGCTGCGCGCACATGAACGTCATGGACGGGGGATACCTCCTGGACAAAAAGGACCTGGCGCTGATGAAGCAGACCACCGAGGCCATCGATTTCGATTTCGGCTATGACAGCGAGTTCGATGTCTTCTACGTCTACACCTTCGAGCACGCGAAAAAGAGCTCTCTCGTGAAGGAGCGCGAACTCGCGAAAGTCGTAGCCGCCGTTGACGTGAACGACCTCGCCTCGTTTTATTACAAGGTAATCAAAATACACGCGTCCCTAGACCACAAGGTGGGATTCTTCAAGGAGAGAAGGGACTGGAAAAACCACACGTATTACAAGAACTACCTCCTGCCTCCCGTGGAAGAGTTCCGTGCCCTCATGAAAAAGTCGGTCATCGCGCGGAATGCCGCGTTCATCGACATCGACAGGGACGGTGAGAAAAGGGCGAAGAACTGGGTGGAGTGGTACTACCGCTACCAGGAAGAGCCCGTGGACACCATCCTGCATTGATTCCCGCCCGCCGGAAAGCCGGCATGAATTCTTGTTGAAATTTCCGCGTAACCTCGGTACTCTGATACCATGAAGCGCCTGGTGTCATACCTTTTCAACCTCTACACGAGGTATCCACTGCTGCGCCACGTACAGTGGGGTATCATAACGTTGCTGTGTGTTGGCATTGTATCGGTGGTGACGTTTACCACAACCCCGGTGGAAACATTCCCCGTGGGATGGGAAAAGAGCTTCTACTTCTCCCCGCCGTACATAGTGGCGCGGGCGCCACGCCTGGCGACACGGGGGAACATCCTCGCCGCAGTGTTCCAGGGAAGCGATGCAGAGAAAGGAGCAACAGGCGATGCCATCTATACCGCGATATCGTTCAACGGCGGGAAAAGCTACATCCGTCCGATCAGGATAGCGGCCGTATCCGGCGGTATTGACCACAGCCCGTACGCCGCGATTTCAGCCCAGGGGCACATCGCGGTTTCCTGGCAGAACATCGTGGAGCCGAAATCGAACAGCCGGTTGTTCATATCGCTCTCCCGGGACATGGGCGCCACCTGGAGCTCCCCCGTCCAGGTGGGGCTCGTGAGGGACAGCGATACCGACAGCGACATGGACATGCTTCCACAGGTGTATTACGACGACCGGAACCGGCTCCACCTGTTCTACCATTCGCTTCGGGGTGATGTGTTCAACCTGTTCCACTCGGTGAGCGAGGACGGCGCCTCCTTTTCCCTTCCCCGGAAGCTCGTTGACGTGGCCCAAGGGCTGCGCGGTGCCTTTTTCCCGGCGATCAAATTCAATGGCAGCATGGTGCTGCTGGTATGGCAGGGGAGGCAGCTGTCGGGGAACAGGTTCACGGACGACCTCTATTTCATGAGTTCTTCAAATTACGGCGGCAGCTGGAGCGGCAGCAGGCGTATCACCGCGGGGTTCGGGAGCAGCGCGTCCCCGTCCCTGGAATTGGCCGGCGGCACGGTGTATGTCGCCTACCAGAACAACAGGGACAAGACCTGGGGGATATGGCTGTCGGCGGGCAAAAACGGCGGATCGGACTGGAGCGCGCCTCCCGTGAAAATATCCGACACCAACGCGAACTGCTATTCCCCTTCCGTGATACAGACGGAAAACGACGAACTGATGCTGCTCTGGTACGATCTCAGGAGGAAGGAGCCGCAGCTTAACGCGAGGAAGTACAACGTGGCGGAAGCCAAGCTCTCTGACGTCGCTCCCATCTCCCGGCCGGGAGTATCCGCGGTAGGTCCCGCCGCGGCGTCGGTCGATAAAAAAGTTGTGGTCATGTGGAGGGAGGGCGGACGCTTGCGAACCAACTACAGCGACGTCTACGTGGCGCCGCCCGGCGTCGTGTCGCGCACTCACCCCCAGAACCTGTGGTCGCGCGCCCCCTCGGCGTTGATAGAGGTGGTTCCGCCCGTTGACGAGGCGGGGATAAAGTTCTACTCGATAGTCGTGAACCAGGATCCTAACGACAATCCGCCCGACGTGGAGACTTTAAGCGGCAAGCTGAACCGCTACCAGACGGCGATGCTCGATGACGGTATTCACTACGTGCACGTGAGGGCCATCGACAACGCCGGCAACGTGAGCAGAACCGTCCATTACAAGCTCCAGATCAGCAGAACCCCCCTTCAAGTCGCGGAACTCAAGTCGCCAACGCACCAGGAAGGCAAGCCCGAAAAATCCGACGCGCCGCAGTTCCGGTGGGACATGGGCCGTCAGGATCTCCCCCGGGTCAAGGGCTTCCTCGTGGGGCTGTCGAAGGACCTGATCGCGGAACCCAACACGTTCACCACAGACTTCTCAGCCGACTTCAAGGACCTGGAGGAAGGCAGGTATTTTTTCAACATCAGGGCCGTGGACAAGACGAACTATCCGGGGACCCTGTATAACTACGAAATCATCGTGGGGAAGGCGGGCGAGCTCGATATCAACTACATCAAGAACATCGCCAAGAAGATTGATATCTACCGTGAAACGCAGAGAAAGGAAGCGGAGCAGCGGATAGCCGCGCCGCGGTACAGGGCTCCTTCCTTCGCTCTCAACTTTCCATTCGACACGGAGCGCGCGTTCACCGGGAAGGAGTTCAGCATTTATATATCACCCCGCAATATACCGGAGCGGAATATCGCCGGCTATTCCCTGGTCCTCGACAGGAAAAAGACCATGCCCGGCGACAGCGTGACACTGAAAAGCAACCGCTTCCAGGTGAAAGATTTGAAAAACGGGACCTACCACCTGGCGTTCAAGGGGAAGTATTTCAAGATGGTCAACGGCAGTAAACGGTACTACTGGACCGACCCGGTGGTGAGGACTTTCTCCGTGGAGATACCGCTGGAACCGTCTCCCGTCATCGCCTATTCGGAGGGACTCTACCGCAGGCTCGCGGAACGCTGGCTCCTGATTTCCCTTTCCATGACGGGGCTTGTTCTGTCGATCGTGACGGTGGGATTCGGGAACAGGCTCGCGTTTTACGCGAACCTGGCGCGGTATAAACTCCGACTGCGAATGAAGTGAAAGGTGAATGCTTTAAGTGTTCCCCTTATATCCCCGCGATAACCTTCATGTCATGTTATCACGCATTGCACCTCTTGCAGTAAAAACCCACTACGGAACAAACGTGCGGCCTTTCCTTTATGCGCCCCAGGCAGGTAAGGCTCTCGAACGCCGCGCCGCGCTGTTATGCGTACATCGATTGAAAAAGTGGAAGACTGTGAGGACTCGTACGTCAAGATGCTCGCGGGGCTCTACGAGCGGATACTGGAGCTTCGGCTCGCGATCGAGGGAATCGGGTATTCCTATCCGGCAGATGGGTATGGCGGCAGGCGTGATTATGTAGCTTTATATATGTATCATATAAGTGATATATATGTTGTATATAAGGAAGAGATAGGGAGCGCCGGGAGGATGAACGCCCTCACCCCCCGGCACACTCTCCCATTAAGCTTGGAAGAAAGGCGAAGGGGAGTTCCTGGGAATTTGTTTTATTCCGAAGAAACTTTCCTTCCGACCTGTTTCACGTGAAGTGATTTCTCGATTCGAAAAGGGGCGATGATGGCCATAATAAAAAGGCCCTACATTGCGATGCATCGCCACATGGAGCCCTGTTTTTCGATTATTGAGCGCTTTCTGAGCGGGTGACCGGACTCGAACCGGCGACGTTCAGCTTGGGAAGCTGACATTCTACCACTGAATTACACCCGCGTATTGGGGACCTTGGTAACAGCCACCCCCGCTCATTTCAAGCACCTTTTTCAGCTCCCGTTCGATTTTTTCAGGGACTTGACCATCTGGCCGAAAAGGTCGTAGAACTCCTGGAGCTCGTCGTTTTTACGGAGCTTGCGGATATGTTCCGGGATCTTTCCGTCGATGATCTGCCTGATATACATCGACATGACGTAGATCGGTCCCGAGATTCGGTGCGTTTTCCTGATGAGCATGAAGTAGAGCACGAATCCCTGGAGAAGAACGAACACGCAGATGATGATCAGGAGCACCGTGGTGAACCGTATCACCCTGTCGTTCAGGGTGATGATCTCCTTGATGCTGTCGATGTTGTGCTGGATGGTCTTCATGTTCTTGCTGTGATTCTGGTAGACGTCGTTTATCGCTTTTTTCTGGCTTTTGTCCTTGACAGCCTGCGAATACGTGAGCAAGGCTTCAACGATATTGTCCTGGATGATGACCACGTTCGACTGGTCGTTGACAATGGTC